>DATNFM010000240.1:0-5928 GCA_035606435.1 Streptosporangiaceae bacterium
TACCAGGCCGGACGGGCCAGCGATGCGCTTTGGTGGTGGCAGTTCTCCTACGTGAATCATTGGGGAACGCACGGTAGCGCGGCGCTGCGCGCCCTGCATTCCGTGGTCGCCCATGCGAGGCTGGATGTGGCCGAGGAGCAGATCTGACCGGCCGATAAACCGTTGACGCTATATCGGCGTCCGATATAGTAGTCGGATGGAGTTCAGTACCTCCGGGGGGACGACCCCCCGAACCCCCCGAAACGAGCTCAGTACCTCCGGGGGGACGACCCCCCGAACCCCCCGAAACGAGCTCAGGCTAGTCGTGCAGAAGTACGGGGGTTCCTCGCTCGCGGACGCCGACGGTATCAAGCGCGTCGCCCAGCGGATCGTCGCCACCCGTAAGGCCGGACACGGAGTCGTGGTCGTGGTCTCGGCCATGGGCGACACCACCGATGAGCTGCAGGATCTCGCGCTCGAGGTCAGCCCGCTGCCGCCGGGCCGCGAGCTGGACATGCTGCTGACGGCGGGCGAGCGCATCTCGATGGCTCTCGTCGCGATGGCGATCGCCAACCTGGGTTTCGAGGCCAGGTCGTTCACCGGCTCCCAGGCCGGGGTGATCACCGACTCCTCGCACGGCAAGGCGCGGATCATCGACGTCACCCCGGGCCGGATCAGCGGCGCGCTGGCCGACGGCGCGATCCCGATCGTGGCCGGCTTCCAGGGCGTCTCGCAGGACAGCAAGGACATCACGACGCTCGGCCGGGGCGGATCTGACACCACCGCCGTGGCGCTCGCGGCCGCGCTCGGCGCGCAGACGTGCGAGATCTACACCGACGTGGACGGGATCTTCACCGCCGATCCGAGGATCGTGCCGAGCGCCCGGCGGATCCCGAGGATCAGCTACGAGGAGATGCTGGAGATGGCCGCGTGCGGCGCGAAGGTGCTGCACCTGCGCTGCGTGGAATACGCCAGGCACTACGCCATGCCGATCCACGTACGATCCTCGTTCAGCAGCAGGGAAGGGACCTGGGTAACCGTGCCGACGGCCGCGTCCAGCACCGCTATCGGCCAGGAGGAGAACGCAGTGGATCAGCCGATCATCACCGGAGTCGCACACGACCGGAGCGAGGCTACGATCACCGTGTCCGGCATCCCGGACAAGGTCGGCGCCGCCGCGAAGATCTTCCGCACGATCGCGAGGTCGAGCATCAACATCGACATGATCGTGCAGAGCACGTCGCGGACGACCGGCCGGGCCGACATCTCGTTCACGCTGCCGCGCCAGGACGGCCAGGCCGCGATGACCGCGCTGAGCGGAATCCAGGACGAGATCGGCTTCGAGCAACTGGTCTTCGACGACCGGATCGGCAAGATCTCGCTGATCGGCGCGGGCATGCGCTCTCATCCCGGAGTCAGCGCCGATTTCTTCGGTGCACTGGCGGACTCCGGCATCAACATCAGGATGATCTCGACCTCGGAGATCAGGATCTCGGCCGTGGTGGACGCCGCCGACCTCGACAGCGCGGTGACCTCGACTCACCAGGCGTTCGGTCTGGACGACGGCTCGACCGAAGCCGTCGTCTACGGAGGGACCGGCCGATGAACAGGGATCGTCGCGGCGCCGCCTGGACTGACGAGCGGGGGAGCGAAGCGCAGGAGCGAGGAGGGAAGGCGGTGCCTAGAGGCGGGCTGGGGAGGTGGGTGGGGCCGATCCCCTCGGGGGGTTCCGGGGGGTCGTCCCCCCGGGCCAACACAGCCCCTACTCTCGCGATCGTCGGAGCGACCGGCGCGGTCGGCACCACCATGTGCGAGATCGTCTCCACTCGCCCCGACATCTGGGGCGAGGTCCGCCCGATCGCGTCGGCTCGCTCGGCCGGCAAGCAGGTCACGATCCGCGGCGACCAGGTCACCGTCCAGGAGATCACGCCCGAGGTGTTCGACGGCGTCGACCTCGCGATGTTCGACGTGCCCGACGAGGTTTCGGCGGTCTGGGCCCCCATCGCGGCCGAGCGCGGCGTCATCGTGATCGACAAGTCCGGTGCGTTCCGCTCTGACCCCCAGGTGCCGCTGGTCGTGCCTGAGGTCAATCCGCACGCCGCCTTCGACCGGCCGAAGGGGATAATCTCGGTCCCCAACTGCACCACGCTTTCGATGATCTGCGTCATCGGCGTCTTGCATCAGGCCTACCGGCTGCGGGAGCTGTTCTGCGCCTCCTACCAGGCCGCCTCCGGCGCGGGCCAGGCCGGAGTCGAGTCGCTCTACGACCAGCTCGCGGCAACAGGCGGTAACCGGACGCTCGGCCAGCGCTCAGGCGACGTCCGCGCGGCCGTCCCGGACAGCGGCCCGTTCCAGGCCCCGCTGGCGATGAACGTGATCCCCTGGGCCGGCTCGCTCCGCCCGGACGGCTGGAACTCAGAGGAACTCAAGCTCAGGAACGAGACCCGCAAGATCCTCGGACTCGACGACATCAAGATCTCGGCGACCTGCGCCCGGGTCCCGGTCATGACCGGGCATTCGCTGGCGCTGCATGCGGTCTTCGACGCCGAGGTCGACCGGGACGAGGTCGCGAAGCTGCTCAGCGAGGCGCCGGGCGTCAAGCTCGTAGACCGGCCGGAGGCGGGCCAGTTCCCGATGCCGATCGACGTGGTCGGCACCGACCCGACCCTGGTCGGCCGGATCAGGGTCAGCCTGGACGACCCGCGTGCCTTGGATCTGTTCGTCTGCGGCGACAATCTCCGCAAGGGCGCCGCCCTGAACGCCGCCCAGATCGCCGAACTCCTCGTCTCCGCCTGAGGAGGCTGATCGCGATCACAACGGGGAAAGTTCGTAGTGGTCGGCGCCACAACGAACTTTCCCCGTTGCGGACGGGCCGGGGCGGGGCAGTCCGCCGGGGCGGGGCAGTCCGCCGGCGCGGGCGAGACCGGCCTCAGGCCACTGGATTAGCCCGTAGCTAGGTGCTGGCCGAGGAACGCCAGCGACGCCGGCTCCTGCGCCAGGAAGAACGGCGCGGTGTGGCATCCACCCGAGATGTCGACGACCGCGTGCGCGGGCAGAACCTTGACCAGCGCCTCGACCCCAGGATGGAACGGGTCATCGGTGCCGGACGCCACCCGGACCGGCACGCGGGCGAGCGCACCCGCATGCGTGACCAAATCACCGGCGGCGAACGTGGCCGCCGACGCATAGGCACCGGCATTGACG
This sequence comes from Streptosporangiaceae bacterium, assembly GCA_035606435.1. Classification (GTDB taxonomy): domain Bacteria; phylum Actinomycetota; class Actinomycetes; order Streptosporangiales; family Streptosporangiaceae; genus Chersky-822. Next base: position 3,184 of record DATNFM010000240.1, read on the forward strand.
GCTCGCGCCTCCGGATAGGTAGTCCAGACCGCCGGCCCGATCGCGGCCGCCGCCCCGATCAGCTCCGGGTACTTCTCGGCCACCAGCAACGCCCCGTACCCGCCCATCGAGATCCCGAGCGTGCCGATCTTCCGAGGCCCCCGCCCGAGCCCCTTCTTCTGGCAGCGCGGGATCAGCTCGTCGATGATCATGCCGAGCGGGTCATCACCCGGATGCGGGTTCCAGTACCCGTTGCCGCCGTCGGCCGCGATGATCGCCATCGGCGGCAACGGTCGTCGCAGATCGGGCCGCAGTTCTGGCCCAAGGGGACGACCCCCCGGAACCCCCCGCAGCGCGACCGCCTGGGCCAGCGACATGCCGGTGAGAACCTTGTCGTGGTTGCCGCCGAACGCATGCAGCGCGATGATCAGCGGCAACTCACTACCCGGACGGTGACCTGGCGGGTAGGCGAGCGTGAAGGCCACGGTACGGCGGCGAGCGGCCGAGTAGAAGGTGCCTGAGAACGAGGGACCGACCGGCGCGACCGAGAACTGGGGAGCCGGGACGACGCAGGCGCCGTCGAAGCGCTCGAGGTAGCCCTTGCCCGGGAGTACCCCGTGGTTGATCAGCTCTACGCCGACCGCGCCGGCCGCGGCCACGCCCAGCAACCCGCCGAGACCGGCCTTGAGCATCGTCCGGCGGCTCGATGATGTGTTCACCGCTCGACTGGACCCGTCAGCCTGGCCGTCCTGACCACGTGGCTGGCGACCGCGAGCGCCAGCGCGAGCACAGTGAGCCCGGCGAAGTCGATCGCACCGACGTGATATCCGCCCAGCGACCCGGCTCCCGCCGACGCCATCCAGCGCAGCGAGCCGGCCAGGAACAAGATCATCCCGCCGACGGCTGTCTTGAACAACCATTTGGCATAACGCATTGCGAAGGCTGAATGCCGAATTCGACTGGCGAGTCCGGCCACGCCGGTGACCAGCAACCCGATCGCGGCCGGGCTCAGCGCCATCCAGGCGAGTTGCGTCGCCGGGAACGCGGCCAGCAGCCCCGGATGCGCCACATAAGACGTGATCCACATCGTGGTGGCCCAGCCGAACGCGGCTGCCCATGCGGGCACGTGGCCGATAGGCCAGAGCAGGTGTCCGCCGGTCCCGGGCCACGCGTTGGCGAAATGCCGGCCGCCAACGAAAAGGATGACCAGGCCGGTAAGGGCGGTGAGGGCCGGCCGCGCCAGCGGACGGGCCTCACCGCGCGAGACAGCACCTATCGTCGCCCGGATCAACCCGCACGAGGCCGCAACAGCCACCACGCCGAACGCCAGCAGTCCCGCCGACATCAAGGCCATCGCAATGTTTAGCCCTGAATGATCTTCGACGTGCCATTGCAGGCCGATTGCTAGCTGGGACCACATTGCCGCGCCGAACAGCAAGAACGCCGCGCCGCACCAGGCGAGCACGCCAAGGCTGGCCCGGGCGGCGGCCCCTCGATCGAGCGGGTGCTCATTCAGGCCGGCGGCGGCGAGCCGGGCCCGCAGGCCGCTCGCCGCGATGTCGAGTGAGCGCCGAAAATAGCGGGGGCGCTCGGCGAACTCGGCGGCGAGCAACTCGGCGAACTCCTCGCCGTACCGGGCTCGCCAGCCGCGCGGATACCAGAGGAGCAGGCGGCTGGCCCGTATCTGACCTGTATCGGCGGTCATGACATCGCCCAGCCGCTCGCCAGCCTGTTAAGCCCAACGTCTGCTATCTGGCGTTGCGCCCGCAGGTAGGTCGCCAGGGCGGCGGCGCCGGCCGCGGTCAGCTGGTAGGGCCGGCGCCGGTCCGAGCTCTCCAGCGCCTCGATGAGGCCGTGAGCTTCGAGCCGGCTGAGGGCTTCGTAGAGGGTGCCCGGCGCGAGGCGGACGCCGGCGAAGGACTCGATGTCCTTGGTGAGCGCGTAACCGTGCTTAGCCCCGTCGGCCAGGCTCGACAGGATCAGGCTGGCCGGACCCGAGGACCGGCCGAGGGTCTCGAGCCCGTCAGTATCAGCCGAACTCTCGGCCGGACTCGTTGGCTTCTCCATGTCACGCGACACTAGCTCGGATCCCGGTACATCGTCAACCGATGCTAAGTAGAAATCAACCATCGGGACACGTGATCACCGTTAGTTACGCAAAAGAGGCTTCGACCTGGTAATTTCCACTTGTTTAACAAGTACGGGGTGTTAAACGCACTTCATCACTCACATCCGGAGCAAATCATGGCTATCCGACGAGCCAAGCAGAAGCAGCAGGTCATGGAGAAGCTGGCCCAGCAAGCGCCAGCTGGAGAGCAGTTCATTGCCTGCGTGCACACCGAGACGGGCCCGAGCCCTTGGCTTGGCGCGCTGCTCGATGAAATTCCGATCGTCGGTCTCGTGGTCCAGTTGAGCCGCAAGTTCTACTTCTTCACGCTGACCAACACCTCGGTGGTCGTGAACGCAGCGAACCGCTTCACCAACCGTCCCGGTGAGGTAGTCGCGGTCTTCCCGAGGCACCAGTTCCCGGTTTCGAACTTCAACCGGGCCGCCGTCTGGAGCAAGTTCTACGTCCAGTTCCCCGGCCAGGACAAGCCGACCAGGCTGAACATTCACCGCTACTGGAGGGCCGAGCTCGACCAGCTCGCACAGGCGTTCCCGGCCGACGCGCAGGTCGGCGGCCAGGCACTCTGAGCCTGATCTAGGTTCTCGACCGCGGCGGCCGCCTTCGCAGCTGGCCGCCGCGGTTTACTTTTGGCGCGCCAT
>DATNFM010000241.1:0-20798 GCA_035606435.1 Streptosporangiaceae bacterium
TACCGGACAGTCTCCGGCGAGCACCCCGACTGGGACGACTACCGAGCCGCGATGGTACGCGACAAGCGCGTCATCATCGCGATCACGCTAACCCGGGCCGGCCCCAACCGCAGCGGCTAACCCAGCAGACCTAGCCCCGGCGCTGACCGGCCCACAGCGGTCGGATGCCAGCTGCAGCGTCGCTGGCCGTGTGCTGCCGTGGCCGCAACCGGGGACCGCCGTGGCCACTTTCCCCGCACCCGCACCAGCAACGTCGGGACGACGTAGCTGCCATGGCGGCCACCAAGCGCCGACGTTGTCATCGAGAGCGGGGCCACCGTAGCAACCTGCGTTTTATCAGGCTGGTGCGTACTCTGCGGGCGGCACCGGCCCCGGCCCCAGCACCGGCACCGGCACCGGCCGGGGCATGGGTCCCCTGGGGATCGGGCGTCGCCCGTTCGGGCGCGTGGACTGGTGCCCGGAATGGCCGGTCTGCCCGGTCCGCCGTCGTTCCCGGCCTGCGGGTGACGGACGTCTTAGCCCGGGTTACGGACCACTTAGCCCTGGTTAGGACGTCTTAGCCCTGGTTAGCGTAAAATTTTGCCGGTTTTATACCGGTTCCGTTGGCCGTAACCAGGGCTAGGACCGCGTAACCAGGGCTAAGACCACGTAACCAGGGCTAAGACGGCGTGACCAGGGCTAAGACAGCGTCGCCAGGGCCAGGTGGCATCGGCTCGAACGGGCGCGTCCGCGGCTGTTCCCGCAGGGACGGGCTTATCTCCCGGCTGGTGCGCGCCTCTTTCCTCACGCAAGGAGAAGCACGCAGGTCAACAGGCCGCGATCACGAAGATTCCATGATCATGAGCATGATCACAGCCAGGACTAAGCGCCGACGTTGTCATCGAGAGCGGGGCCGCCGTAGCAACGGAGGGCCAGCGTTGGTTGTCGCGGCTGCGCCTCCGGTCGCCGTGCGGGTGTTGTGCCGACGTTCGACGGGGGCGGGCGCGGGTTCGGATTCCCGGTTGTGGCGGGGCAGGCGCGGGTTGGTGGTTGACTGGGTGTAGCGGGCGACGAGCCCGTGTGCGCCTGGCCGAGCGGTTCGTGGCTGGTCGGAGGGCGTTGACCGACCAGGGCAATTTTCTTATCATAACGGGCGAACCCGCTTTGCTCTCCGAGCGCTTCGCTGGGCTCAGCCAACCCACATAATGTGATTCATAATTTGCTGTCGGCCAATGCGTGGTCTATCACGAGTAGTGAATCGCAAATCAGCACTCGCATGTTCGAGAGCGTGTTGAGCGTTCCACTGTTTTGCCAATTACAGGGGCTCTGACCTGCGGCGATAGGCCTGGTTCCGGAAAGCTTAACGCTTCGTCGTCACTAGTACCCCCGGTCGGGCTCGAACCGACACTGGTACCCTTTTAGGGGGCTTGCCTCTTCCTTTGGGCTACGGGGGCGCGGAAATCGTACCCCATGTGAGGCAGTTTATTCAAAGATTCTCCGGAAACGGTCAGCTAGCTATTGTAAGCTACCAAGTAGATCATTCGTGGCAGCTTGATCCGAACTCGGCCAGAAAATCTTGCCATTGCTACAATAGGTAAACAGGCGCTGCCACTTCGTGTCTTGTAATCTCACGATGCGCGACTCCCCGGACTACAACGAGCTACTTCAATGGTTCAGACAGGCTAACAACCGACATAGTCACCACCAGTCGCAAGAGCACGTCATGTGAGTCCGTTCAACACCGCGAACACTGGCTATCAGATGCAACGCCAAATTTTTGTTGGCGACGACCTACTCCAGCCGACGGAGAGGTCGATATGGGCCGTTTGTACCCAACTTGGGGCGGCTAGGGACCGGCCTCGGGCGAGCAGACCCGCGTAAGTTGCACGAACCGATAGTTTCGAGATCGGGACGGCCTCGCGGCCGCCGCCGCGCTCTGGGCAACCCTCGGCTGACAGCGCGGGCGCTGGCGCGCCAAAATGACAGAGCCTGCCATTACCGTCTGTGCCATGGCCGATGACCAACCGGCTGGCCCGGATGCCATTGCTCGTCCCCATGTGGTCGTCTCGGTTATCGCGACCGCAGATGGCCGCCTCACGCTCAGCCGTTCGGAGAGGCTGCTCGAAAGCGGTCCCAACCAGCGGTGGAAGGCCGCCTGGCCACCAGACGTCGGCGACTTGCTGACACGCCGCGCGACCGCCATCGAGCAGCGCCATCACCCCACCGTGGTCCTGGAGGGCAGCGGGACCTTCGTGAGCGACAACGCCGGCTCGCTGGATCTTCCTGACCCGAGCATGCCAGCCGAAGTGCTTCGTACGGACTTCCTTCCGTACCGCAGCGCGAGATGGTTCGCCGTCGTAGACGCTCGCGGTCGGGTCGCCTGGACGGACAAGGGCGCCGAAGAGATGAGCCTGCTCGTCATAGTCAGTCACAGCACGCCATTGCCGTACCTGGCCCGCCTGCGCCTGGAGCGGATTCCCTACCTCCTGGCCGGCCAGGACCGGGTCGTCCTGATGCGCGCGCTGACGAAGATCAGGACGCAACTCGGCGTGCGGTGCCTCGTGTCGGAGGCCGGAGGCGGCTTGAACGGCGCCCTCCTCCGCGCCGGCCTGGTTGATGAACTGCACCTCATCACGATCCCCGCGCTAATCGGCGGGCTCAGCACCCCATCGATCATGGACGGGCCACCGCTTGAACCTGGCTCGTTCCCGGTGCAACTGCGAACCGTAGATGTCCAAATCGGCAGTCACGGCACCATCTGGACGCACTACGAGGTCGTACCCAAGCCCGAGTAGGCGGCGGCGCGGGCGAAGATGGCGTCGAGCATTGGCTCGGTGATCCGGCCGGTGAAGGTGTTCTGCTGGCTGGGGTGATAACAGCCCATGATCAGCAAACCAACGTGCCTGACGTCGGTGCCGGATCCGGAGGCTGGCTCGGCCGCGCTGGACGCTGTTGATCTGGGCGGCGGGCTTGATCTGGCCGACGGGTCTGATCTGGGCGGCGGGCCCGGCCTGGCCGACTGGCCTGATCTGGGCAGCGGGCCCGGCTTAGCCGACTGGCCTGATCTGGGCGGCGGGCCTGATCTTGGCGGCGGCTCGACGTGGACTTCGACGCCGTGGCCGAAGGCTGGACGGGGTTTGGGCACGGCGAAGCCGGCCCTGCCTAGGTCGCGCCAGACGGCCTGCCAGGCGTAATGGCCCAGGCAGACGATGACGCGCAGGTCGGCGAGAATGAACCCGAGTTCGGCGCTGAACCACGGCTCGCAGGCATCTCGCTCGGCGTTCTCTGGCTTGTTGTCCGGCGGCGCGCACCTGACCGCTGGGATCATCCTGGCGCCGAGCAGTTGCTGGCCGTCTCCGGCGGTCACGCTGGTCGGCTGGGCGGCCAGGCCGCAGCGGTAGAGGGAGGCGAACAGGAAGTCGCCGCTTCGGTCACCGGTGAAGATCCGGCCGGTTCTGTTGCCACCGTGAGCGGCTGGGGCCAGTCCGGCGATGAGGATGGCGGGATGGTCGGCGCCCCAGCCGGGAATCGGCCGCCCCCAGTACTGCTCGTCGGCGAAGGACCGGCGCCGCTCGATCGCTACCCGTTCACGCCAGGCGACCAAGCGCGGGCACGCGCGGCAGACGGACTGCCGGGCGACCAGTTCGTCCAGCGACCCGGCGCTCGCGGCGAGTTCGACGACCTGGGTGGGATCGGTTGCGACCGGAGTCTGCGCGGTCGCGGTGTCGCCTGGCCAGCCGGTGCCCGGCGGCACCGGGCCGCGAGCGGCCTCAGCCGAGTTCATTAACCGCTCCCGCCTTCATCAAGGCCTCCCGAGTTGATTTACCACACGGAATCCGACCGTACCGAGCCCACCCGCCGGACCGGCTCACTTGGCACACGTGCCCAGCCCGCACCCGCCCACCGAAGCACCCGCGCACCGGCCCTGCGCAGCAGGGTTGGCCCGCTGCTGCAGTTGGAACCGGGCAGCCAACAACAGCGGTGACCCGAACCCGCTGAAATAGCAACCGGAACGGGGCATAGCTGTTGTAGACCCGCGGCGGGCAACGACAGCGGTGACCCGCTGCTGCTGTCTCCCCGGGCCGCCGGGCACCGGGTCCGCCTGGGATACCAGAACCGCCTGGCGCACCGGACCCGCCTGGACCCGCCTGGCGCACCGGACCCGCCTGGCGCACCGGACCCGCCTGGACCCGCCTGGGGTACCGACCCACCTGGGGTACCAGACCCACCTGGCGCGCAGACCCACCCGGCGCACCAGACCCACCCGGCGCACCAGACCTACCTGGCGCACCAGACCTACCTGGCGCACTGCCTTCGTCTACGACGCCGAGCGCCGACCGGCGCCGGTGACCATGGACCAAGCGATGCCGTCGAGGATGTCGTGCTCGCTGGCCACCAGCTCAGAGAAGCCGAACTTGGTCATCACGCGGTCGGCGATGAGCGCGCCCGCACCGATCACGTCGACGCGGCCGGGATGGATCACCGGGTTGGCCGCTCGATCGTCGCGAGTCTGACTGAGCAGGAGCTTGGTGACTTCGTGGACCCGATCGGCCGAGATCCGAGCGTGATGCACCATGTCGGGGTCGTAGGCAGGCAGTTCGAGCGCGATGGCGGTCAGGGTCGTCACCGAGCCGGCCAGGCCGACTAGAGTGTTCGCCTCCGAGGCGGGCACGGCCTGCGCCGCCTTCGCCAGCGCCTCGTCGATGTCGGCCGTAGCGGCGGCCACCTGCTCCGCAGTCGGCGGGTCGGTACGAAGATGCCGTTCCGTCAGCCGCACGCAACCGATGTCCATCGAAATAGCCGACAACTTCGGTGTTGCCTGACTGTCAGTGGCGGACTCTAGGCTGGCCACAATGGGCGATCCCACGACGAACTCGGTGGAGCCACCACCGATGTCCACCACCAAGAACGGAGGTTGAGGCCGACCTGGCCGGGACGCGCCATGGTGGGCGACGTCGGGCCCGCCGTCAGAAGCTACCCGGCCGCCGCCAGAAGACGCCCGGCCACCCTCAGAAGACACCCGGCCACCCTCAGAGGAGGGGTCGGCTGCTAGTTCGGCGGTGGCGCCTGAGAAGGAGAGCTGGGCCTCCTGGGCGCCGGTGATTACCTCGGGGTTGATTCCGAGTATGCGCCGGACGCCGGAGGAGAAGTCGTCGGCGTTGGAGGCGTCCCTGGAGGCGCTGGTGGCCACCATGCGGATGGATCGGGCGCCAGAGTCGGTGATGGTGGTCGCGTACTCGGTCAGCACGCGGAACGTCCGCTCCAGCGCCTCTGGCGCCAGCCGGCCGGTGGCATCGACGCCTTGGCCGAGCCTGACGATCTCCATCCGACGGTGCAGGTCGACCAGCCGGGCGCTCTCCGGGTAGAGGTCGGCGATCAGCAACCGGAGCGAGTTGGTACCACAGTCGATCGCAGCGACCCGCCGCGTGCCCTTCTCAGTCGCTCGGCTCGATGTCGCTCGGCTCGATGTCGCATAGCTCGATGTCGCATGGCTCGATGTCATTCGTCGATCCCGTCCGTCTGGACGCAGGGGCCGGGTGCCCACCACTGCCCTATCGCAAGTATTGCCTCGCGGCCGAACGGATTGGTGCCGGGATGGGCTAGTTCGTGGGCGATCAGCGCGTGCAGGCACTTGACCCGGTCGGGCATGCCGCCGGCCGTCTGGGTGCCTTCGGGCAGGGGTTCGACGCCGGCGGTGGCCGCTACCTCTCGTCTACGGTCCTCGTAGTCGCGGTGGGCGGCCTGGTACGACGCACGCAAACCTGGGTCGGCCTCCAGGCGGCCGCTCATCTCTCGCATTAGCCCGGACGCCTCCAGCGTGCTGGCAGCCGCACAGGCCCGCACACAGGTCAGGTAATACAGCGTCGGGAACGGAGTGCCGTCCGGCAGCCTCGGCGCCGTCTCGACGACATCAGGAAGCCCGCACGGGCACCGGTGCGCGACCGACCTGAGGCCGCGCGGGGGCCGGCCGAGCTGTTTGGTGACCGCAGCGAGATCTTCAGGCGCGACACTCACCCGCGGTGCGTCCCGCCGTTCCGGTGCCGGTGAGCAGATCCATGCGCTCCAGCACCCCCTGGCCGGTGGCCCTTCCCGCCGGGCTCCTTCCCGCCGGGCTGCTTCCCGCCGGGCTCCTTCCCGCCGGGCTCCTTGCCACCGGGCACCCTGGCACTGGCCGACTTGCTGTCGGCGACCTGGACCGAGGACCACATCCGGGCGTACCACGGCACCTGCGTCACCTTCTCGGCCACGACCTTCGGCTTGCTGGCGGAACCGATGATCTCGTAGCAGGTCTGGTCGAGCAGGCACATGTGCAGCCGGTCCCGAGCCTGAACCTCGATGTAGACCGAGCTGTGCAGCATCCGGTACTCGGCCTGCAACTGCTTCTTGTGCGCGTTGATCCGCGCGTTGGCCGCCTGCAGCTGGTCGATCTGCTTGCGCTGGGAAATGTACTCGCGCACCGGATACGCCAGGCTGAGCGCGATCCCGCAGAGCACGATCGCCAGCACCGCCGCCCGGCCGGTGAAATGCGGCCTGCTGCGAGCAGCGGAAGGCCCAGATCCAGCCGACCTCGCCGGTTCGGCCGGACGCTGGGGCTGGGGCTGGGCGGGGCCGGTCATCGGCACCCCGTCACTGGCCGCCCAACTTGAACCGGGGGAACGCCGCGCTGCCCGCATAGACGGCCGCGTCGTCCAGCCGCTCCTCGATCCGCAGCAGCTGGTTGTACTTCGCCACCCGCTCTGACCGCGCCGGAGCGCCGGTCTTGAGCTGACCGCAGTTCATCGCCACGGTCAGGTCGGCGATCGTGGTGTCCTCGGTCTCGCCGGACCGATGACTCATCATGGCTGAGAACCCGTTGCGGGTCGCCAGGTCGACGGCGCTGAAGGTCTCGGTCAGCGTGCCGATCTGATTGACCTTGACCAGCAGCGCGTTAGCCGCCTTGGACTCGATGCCGCGCAGCAACCGCTCCGGATTGGTCACGAAGATGTCGTCACCGACGATCTGCACCCGGCTGCCCAGGCCCGTGGTCAGATGCTGCCAGCCGTCCCAGTCCTCCTCGTCCAGCGGGTCTTCGAGCGAGACGATCGGGTAAGCGTCGAGCCAGCGCTCGTACACAGCCGTCATCTCGGCCGCCGACTTGACCGAACCCTCGAAGTTGTACCCCTCGGGGGTGTGGAACTCGCTGGCCGCCGCGTCGATCGCCAGCGCGATGTCTTCGCCTGGCGTCAGGCCGGTCTTGCCGATCGCCTCGATGATCAGGTCCAGGGCGGCCTGGTTGTGCTCCAGGTCCGGCGCGAAGCCGCCTTCGTCGCCGACGCCGGTGCTCAGGTGATGCTGCTTGAGCACCGCCTTGAGCGCGTGGTAAGTCTCGGCGCCCCAGCGCAGCGCGTCGGAGAACGTGGTCGCGCCGATCGGCGCGATCATGAACTCCTGGATGTCGACGTTGGTGTCCGCGTGCGCGCCGCCGTTGAGGATGTTCAACATCGGCACCGGCAGCAGGTGCGCGTTCGGCCCGCCGAGGTAACGGAACAGCGGCAGGTCGGCCGACTGGGCGGCGGCCCTCGCGACCGCGAGGCTGACGCCGAGGATCGCGTTGGCGCCGAGCCTCGACTTGTCGGGCGTGCCGTCGAGGTCGATCATCGCGAAGTCGATCAGGCGCTGGTCGCCCGCGTCCTCGCCGAGCAGCTCAGGCTCGATCTCCTCGATGACCGCGGTCACGGCCTTCTGGACGCCCTTGCCGCCGTATTCGGCGTCGCCGTCGCGGAGCTCGACCGCCTCGAACGCGCCGGTGGAGGCGCCGGAGGGTACGGCCGCTCTGGCTTGCGTGAGGTCGTCAAGCACGACTTCGACCTCGACGGTTGGGTTGCCACGCGAATCCAGGATCTGCCTGGCATGGATGGCTTCGATCGACGGCACGAATTCTCCCCGGCGCTAGGCTGATTGCACCAGTACGCGAGCCTACCGAACCACCGAATGCGGTTCGGCATTGGCGCGCCGGGGCGCTTCGCTAATAGCCGCGGACAGCGACCTGCTCGATGATGGCCTTGGATTCCTTTAGGCCCATGCCGCTGAACGACCGGAATTCCTTGATCGCCTGAATGGTCTTGCCCGACATCGCGAGCTGGACGATGTAGTCGGGGATCTGGCTGCCCGGCGACGGGGTGGCGCCCACGTCGATGCCGTGCGCGGCGGCGGCGATCCGGCCGGGTGAGTCCGTCGGCGCCGGATCAAAGGTGTTCGGCACCGCATCGGACAGGCTAGCGCCCGGCACCGCGTCGAAGAACCCGCTGGCGTCGGCGGGCAGGCTGGTCGAGGGGGTCGACGGGGGAACCTGCAGGCCCGAGGCGGCCAGGAACTGCTCGATGCGGGCCAGCCGATCGGCCATGTCCTGGAGAATCGGGCGCAATGACCCCCAGCGAACCTCGTAGTAATCGTCCCTAGTGGCCATTGACGCCCCCCAGTTCATTTCCGGTCAACCAGTGACATCATGCCTTAGGACGGCTGTTTCTCCCAGGCGTGCACCTGATCGCGGAATATCCCGGCCGCGTGCCGTAGCTCCAGTTCTGGGTTAAGGCCGGCGGCCTGCGCGCGAGACACGAGCGCGAACAGTTCGGCGCCAAGCTCGCTGACCGAGTCCTCTGGCAGGGCACTGGCCTCAGGCGGAACGCCGACCGCCGCCGCGCGTCTTTGCAGCTGCGCGACAAGCGACAGGGCCGGCTGACCCATCGGCACGCCGTCGAGCACCGACCCGGGCGAACCGTCACCAGAGCCGGAAGCTGAAGCGGAGGCGGCAGCAGCCCGCTCGGCCGCCTTGATCTTGTCCCAGTTGCGCCTGACCTCGTCGGCTCCTGAGACCTTCACGTCGCCGAACACGTGCGGGTGCCTGCGTACCAGCTTCTCGGCGATACCGCGCGCCACGTCATCGATATCGAACCCGGTGCCGTCGGTCCGCTCGGACGCGACGCCCGCGTGGAACACGACCTGGAGCAGCACGTCGCCGAGTTCGCCGCGCAATTCCGCCAGGTCGCCCCGGTCGAGGGAGTCGAGCGCCTCGTACGTCTCCTCAAGCAGGTAAGGCGCCAGCGACTCGTGCGTCTGCTTGGCATCCCAGGGACACTCCCGACGGAGCCGGTCCTGGATCTTGATCAGCTCAAGTACCGCCGAACCGAGCTCAGTCACGACGGCGGCGTCAGCACTTCGGAGTGCTATGGATCGGCGTCTGGGACGGCTCGGGCGACGGCGCCGACAGCGTGGACGGCTTCGCGACTACCGCCAGCTGGGTGTAGTCGTAGACCCCGAACTGCGGGTTCACCTTGATGTTCATGCTCTTGGCGGCCAGGCACAGCAGATGCGTGCTCTTGGCCGTCAGGGCCGCCTGCGCGGTCGTCGACGTCGGCGGCGTGCCGTTGTCCAGCTGCTTATCCAGCTCGATCTGGATCTGGATCCAGGTACCGAGCTGCGGCAGCATGTCCGGCGGCAGCCCGTTCAGCACGGCCGCCTCCACCAGGGTGTCCCCGGCCTGGGTCACGCTCTTCTTCTCGGCGTTCAGCGCCGTCTGCGCCTCGGCCGGGGTGACAGTGATCCCCCGCGTCGAGGCCAGCTGATTCTCGGCCGCGAACCGCAGCATCCAGCTGAGCACCATGCGCGGCATGTCGGCCGGCTTGTACTGGATCTGCGTCTTGTGCACGTACACGTTGTAGGCGGCCGTCAGGTTCTTGACCTCGGCCGCCAGCTTCGTGGTCGTGACCCGCTGATTGTTGTACAGCAACGCGCTGCCGATGCGCTGCTGGGAACACCCAGCCACCGCCAATGCTCCGGCCAGGCCGACCACGGCCACGACCGTCCACCTGGGCACGTTCCGCCGCACAGCAACTCTCCTTCTCACGCCTCCCCCGTTTTAGCCGGGGGTTCCAGGGGTCGTCCCCCTGGGCGCCAACACAGCCTAGCCCTGCGCCGGGGCAGGGTCGGCGCCGAACACTGTATCGACCAGCTCCTCGCACCAGGCGAGCAGATCGCCGTCGCGCAGCGGCGGCGCGCCGATCTGGGTAACCGAGCCCGAGCCGGTACTCTGGCGGCCCGCGCCGGCCGCACGCGAAGAGGGCCGGGAGCCAACCTTCGGCACCGGTACGAGCATCGTACGCACCGCGGGCTTGAGCAGCGTCCGCGGGTACAGCCGCTGCACCCTGACCTCGCGCGACTCGGGCAGCTCGACCGGAGCGAACCGGATGTGGTTGCCCTGCTGGGTGATGTCGGTCAGCCCGGCCTTGCGGGCCTTGAACCGGAGCCTGGCCACCTGAAGCAGGTTCAGCACGGCTGTCGGCGGCGTGCCGAACCGGTCGGTCAGCTCGTCCAGGACTGACTTGAGGTCCGCCTCTGAATCGATCGCCGCGATCGCCGTGTAGGCCTCAAGCCGCAGCCGCTCGCCCGGCACGTAGTCGTGCGGGATATGCGCGTCGACCGGCAACTCGACCCTGACCTCGGCCCGCTCGGCCGCGCCGTCGCCGCGCATCTCGTGCACCGCCTCGCCGATCATGCGGACGTACAGGTCGAACCCGACGCCGGCGATGTGCCCGGACTGCTCCCCGCCCAGCAGGTTGCCCGCCCCGCGGATCTCCAGGTCTTTCATCGCCACGAACATGCCCGCGCCCATCTCGGTGTGCTGAGCGACGGTCGCCAGCCGCTCGTGCGCGGTCTCGGTCAGCGGCTTCTCCGGCGGGAACAGGAAGTAGGCGTACCCGCGCTCCCGGCTCCGGCCGACCCGCCCGCGCAGCTGGTGCAGCTGGCTGAGCCCGTACGCGTCGGCGCGGTCCACGATCAGCGTGTTGGCGTTCGGGATGTCCAGGCCGGACTCGACGATCGTGGTGCAGACCAGCACGTCGGATTCCCGGTTCCAGAAGTCGACCATGATCCGCTCGAGCTGATGCTCGTTCATCTGACCGTGCGCCACCGCGATCCTGGCCTCGGGCACCAGCTCGGACAGCCTGGCGGCAACGCGGTTGATCGAGGAAACCCGGTTGTGCACGAAGAACGTCTGGCCGTCCCGCAGCAGCTCGCGCCTGACCGCCGCCCCGATCTGCTTCTCGTCGTAGGGACCGACGAACGTCAGCACCGGATGACGCTCCTCCGGCGGGGTCAAGATCGTGGACATCTCCCTGATCCCGGCGACGCCCATCTCCAGCGTCCTCGGGATCGGCGTCGCCGACATCGACAGCACGTCGACCTGAGTGCGCATCGCCTTCAGGTACTCCTTGTGCTCGACGCCGAAGCGCTGCTCCTCGTCGATGATGATCAGTCCCAGGTCCTTGAACCTGGTCTCCGGCGACAGCAGCCGGTGGGTGCCGATCACTACGTCCACGGTCCCGTCGGCTAGACCGGCCTGAGTCGCACTGACCTCGGCGTTCGACTGGAACCTGGACATCGCCTTGAGCACGACCGGGAACGGACCGTACCGTTCGCCGAACGTCGCCATGTGCTGCTGGACCAGCAGCGTCGTCGGCACCAGGACCGCGACCTGCTTGCCGTCCTGCACGGCCTTGAACGCGGCCCGCACCGCCAGTTCGGTCTTGCCGTAGCCGACGTCGCCGCAGACCAGCCGGTCCATCGGAACCGTCTTCTCCATGTCCCGCTTGATCTCGTCGATCGCGGCGAGCTGGTCGGGAGTCTCGGCGTACGGGAACGCGTCCTCGAGCTCGCGCTGCCAGGGCGAGTCCGGCCCGAACGAGTGACCGGGGGACGCGACTCGCGCCGAGTACAGGCGAATCAGCTGCGCGGCGATCTCGCGAACGGCCTTGCGGGCCCGGCCCTTGGTCTTGGCCCAGTCGGCCCCGCCGAGGCGATGCAGGCTCGGCGCCTCCCCGCCCGCGTACCTGGTCACCTCGTCGAGCTGGTCCGTCGGCAGGTACAACCGGTCCGGCGGCTGGCCCCGCTTGCTGGGCGCGTACTCGATGACCAGGTACTCCCTGGTCGCGCCCTGGATCGTGCGGCTGGTCATCTCCAGGTACCGGCCGACCCCGTGCTGGCTGTGCACGATGTAGTCGCCCGGCGTGAGCTGCAGCGGGTCAATGCCGCCGCGCCGCCGGCTCGGCATCCTGGTCCGGTCTCGCTGCCCGGCGGTGCGCTGGCCCGACAGATCGGTCTCGCAGAGCACGGCCAGCTTCAGCCCGGGCCAGACGAACCCGGCCTCAAGCTCGCCGGTGGCGACGATCGCGACGCTCGGCTCGGGCGGGCCGTCCAGATCGCCGGTGCGCGCGCCGAGCTCGGCGCCGCGCAGAAGCTCGGAGAGGCGTTGCGCGGGCCCGTGGCCTTCGGTGACCAGCACGACCCGCCACCGGTCGGAAAGCCAGCCGCGGACGTCGTGGATTACCCGGACGGTATCGCCGTGATAGGCGGTCGCCGGACTAACCATCAGGTGGAAAGATTCGCGCCCGTCTGCGTCGTAGTCGCCATCACCGGCGCCGTGCAGATTGGACCCGGACCCGCCTGATGCCCAGGGATCGGCTGGCGTTCGGTGCTGGGTCCCCCTGGCGAAATCGGCCAGCGGCTCGATCGGTACCGAGGCCGGGTCAAAGCCGGAGCCGGTCCCGGAAACCCCGGCTGACTGGCCAGAAGCAGCAGTCGCCGGCCCGGCTGATCCGCCCGCGCCGCCGGGGCCGGCCTGACCCGCAGGACCCTCGCCCTCGTCGCCGAACGCCGGCCCAGGCACGCTGTCGTCCCCCGACCGGCCCGCGCCTGGAGCCGATCGGGTAACGGCGCCCGGGCCCGCGCTATGCGTTATTCCAGAAAGGGGTTGATCTTGACCTTGATCTTGACCTTGATCTTCTCCGGCGGCGAACGGGGTAATCGTCCACCATCTGATGCCAAGATCATTCGCCGCGGCGCGTACTTCCGTGATCGGCCGGAACGCGGCTCCGCCTAGGTCGATCGGGACCTCCGCGCCGGCGGCGGCGTTGACCCAGGAAGCCTCCAGGAACTCCTGGCTCGTCCGCACCAGGTCGGCCGCGCGGGTCCTGATCCGCTCCGGGTCACAGGCGACGGCGATCGCGCCGGGCGGCAGCGAGTCCAGCAGCAGTTCCATCCGGTCGGCGAGCAGCGGGGCGAACGCCTCCATGCCCTCGACCGTGATGCCGTCCGACATCTTGCCGAGGATCTCGCCGAGGCCCGGGTACTCGGCGGCGAGTTGCTTAGCGCGGTGCCGGACCGTCGGCGTCAGCAGCAGTTCCCGGCACGGCGGCGCCCAGAGCGTGAGAGTTGCCGCTCGGGGGGACGACCCCCCTGGGTCCCCCGCAGAGCCCAGGGACCGCTGGTCGGCGGCCTTGAACGGGCGGATCTCTTCGACTTCCGAGCCGAAGAACTCGATCCGGAGCGGGTGCTCTTCAGTCGGCGGGAACACATCGAGGATCCCGCCCCTGACCGCGATCTCACCGCGGTTCGTGACGAGGTCGACTCGGGCGTAGCCGATCTCGACCAGCCGGGTGACGACTTCTTCCAGGTCGGCCTGGTCGCCTACGTCCAGGCGGACCGGCTCGAGCTGGCCCAGGCCGCCGACGAGCGGCTGCAGGACGCTGCGAATGGGCGTCGCGACGACCTGGAGCGGGCCTGATCTCGGGTCGCCTGAGTCGGGGCTGACCAGGCGGCGCAGGACCGCGAGGCGGCGGCCCGAGGTGTCCGAGCGCGGGGAGAGCCGCTCGTGCGGCAGGGTCTCCCAGGCCGGGAAGTACGCGGCCGCGTGCGGGTTGGGCAGCAGCGAGCCGAGCGCGGTGGTGAGGTCTTCGGCCTCCCTGACGGTCGCGGTGATCGCGAGCACGAACGGGGGCTTGGCGGCCGTGTCGGTCTGGCCTGGTCCGGCGCTGGCCAGGGCGGCAACCAGGACCGGCCGCAGGGCTGCGGGCGCGACCAGGTCGGCGCCGCCGCTGCCGGGCAGGGCCAGGTAATCGAGGGCTGTCTTCAGATGCGGGTCCTCGGCGACGGTGCCGATCAGACCGGTGAGACTCATCGCTTCCTTGTCTGCTGCGTCGCTTGGAAAGCTCTCTGGTTCTGGGAGATCGCCCGAGCTGGTTGCTCGTGGTGGCTGCTGGCGTCAGCCGGCGCGTCGGGCCGATCTGGTGTGGAGGCCAGCCCGCTCGGAGTTAGTGCGGGCAGCACAACGGGCCCACGTTCAGGGCTGAGCGTGAGGTGTCATCTAGTTTACGGGTTGGTCCGGCAAGACGTTGACGGCAAGTTGATAACGGCTGGCGGCGCGGCTTAGCTGGGCGGCGGGCCGCCGTAGCGCTGGATCGCGGCCCGGCGCGGGTACTCTCGTGGATTGTGCTGAGAGCCGGGAGGAAGCAGTGACCGCTGGGGCGCAGGCCGAAGAGTCGGCGAACGCCGGGCAAGCTGGAGCGGCCGCGTCAGCTGGACCGTCCGGGTCGCCCGGGTCGTCCTCGCCGTCCGGGCCGTCCGGGCCGGATGCGTCGATCCCGGCGGTGATGCTGGACGGGCGTCAGCTGGGCGACCTTGAGCTGATCTTGTCGGGGGCGTTCGCGCCGCTGACCGGGTTCATGACGCAGGCCGAGGTCGCGTCCGTGGTCTCTGACTGCGCGCTGCCCGACGGCACGCCCTGGCCGATCCCGGTCACGCTTGAGGTACCGGCTTCGGCGGCTGCCGCAGAGGCCGAATTGGTCATGTTGTCCGACCCCGAGACGACGCCGCTGGCGATGCTCGAGGTGACCGAGCGGATCGATGCCGGGGCCGGCCTGGTCCGGCTGGCCGGTCCTGTGCACCCGAACCGTCCGGTCGAGCACGGCTCGTTCCGGCGGCTGATGATCTCCCCTGAGCAGGCTCAGGCTGTGGTCGGCGGGTCGGTGGTGCTGGCGTTCGCGACCAGGGCACCGCTGGGCAAACGGCAGATCGGCCAGCTCAAGCATCTGGCCGGACAGCTCAAGGCCCGGCTGTTGCTGCTGCCGCTCGTGTCCGGCCCGGCGCAGGTCGTCAACCAGCCCGAGGCGCTGATCCGTACGGTGCTCGCGGCCGCTCGGAGCTTGCCCACCGGGACGATGGTGGTGCCGGTGCCGCTGGCGCCGCGCTCGGATGCCGCTCGGGCGGGTGGCCGGGCCGCGGACTCGGTCGGCGGCGGGGCGGCGGCTGGCGGGGCTGGCGGGGCTGGCGGGGCGGCGGCGGCTGGCGGGGCGGCGGCTCGGGAGCTGGCCGCGTGCGCGATCGTCGCGGCCGCCTACGGGGCTACGCATCTCATGGCCGACAACGCGGCGGCGGTGGCCGCGGGACTGCCGTCCGGGCCGGGAGCCGGAGCCGGACCGCCGGCCGGCCTGCCCGGCGCACCGATCCCGGTCCTCTCGGCCGGTGACTGGGCCTACGACCAGCGGGCCGAGGTGTGGCGGCCGCATTCGCTGATCGAGGCCGGCCTGGAGATCGAGGACCTGTCGGCCGACCAGCTCGGCGACATGCTCGACACCGGAGCGCAGATCCCGGCGTGGTTCGCGCCCGACGCCGTGCTGCACGAGCTGCGGCATGCCCGGCCGCCAAGGTCCGAGCGCGGGTTCGTGCTGTTCCTGACCGGACTGTCCGGCTCGGGCAAGTCAACGGTCGCCCGGGACCTGCGCGACCTGCTGTCCGAGTACGGCGACCGGCGGGTGTCCCTGCTGGACGGCGATCTGGTTCGGTCGCTGCTGTCGGCCGGGCTGACGTTCAGCCGCGCGGACCGGGACCTGAACATCGCGAGGATCGGCTACGTCGCGGCCGAGGTCGCGCGGCACGGCGGCATCGCGATCTGCGCGCCGATCGCGCCGTTCGCGGAGGCTCGCGATCGGGTCAGGGAAATGGTCTCGGCGGTCGGTGACTTCCTGCTGATCCACGTCAGCACGCCGGTCGAAGTCTGCGAAGCGCGCGACCGCAAGGGCCTGTACGCCAAGGCGCGGGCGGGGCTGATTCCTAACTTCACCGGCGTGTCCGACCCCTACGAGGAGCCAGCCGACGCGATCCTGTCGATCGACACCTCGGTCATAGACCGCGAGCAAGCGACGACGGCGATCATGGCCATGCTGACCGCCGGCGGCTGGCTCCCGTCCAGCTAACCCTGGCCCAACCCCAGCGGCTGGCTCCCGTCCAGCTAACCCTGGCCCAACCCCGGCGGCTGGCTCCCGTCCAGCTAACCCTGGCCCAACCCCGGCGGCACCGGCTAGTGACTGACCACTCACGCCCGCCCACTCTCAGGCCCCGCCCAGGCCCGTCGGCGCGCCGCAACAGCATCGTTGACCCGGCGGCGTCGTAGCCGCCGAATCGCAACGACAACGCTGACTCGGAAACGTTGTTGGGACAACGCCCAGGGGTCAACGATGTTGCGGGCTCCCGGGACGTAACGACAACGTTGACCCGGCGGCGCTGTAGCCGACGCGGAGCGAAGCGGTCAGTCGTCGTCTTCGGCGCGGGTGCCGGCGTCCAGGCGGCTGCGGAAGCCTGTTACTCGCTTGCTGAGCGCGTTCGACATCGCGGTCCGCTGCGGACTGAGCACGAAGTAGCTGGCTATGCCGCTGATCAAGATGGCGCCGCCCAGCAGCAGGATGGTCCTCGCTCCGGCGATGTAGAGGATCCCGAAAGCGACGATGAACAGCCCGAACCGCAGGACGGTGTAGTAAAGCGTTGCGCGCATAACGAGGCCAGCCTAGTCGCCAGCCGCGATGGACGACTCACTGGCTGGCCTGGCGCTCGGCTTGGCGCTCGGCTCGAAAAGCGCCTCGGTCGTGAGCGCGCGGACCAGCATGGCCGGGTCGACGTTGCCGCCCGACAGGATCGCTACCGGGTGAGCGGCCTTCGGCAGCTCGGCCGACCGGAACAGGCAGGCCGCGACCGCGACCGAACCTCCAGGTTCGGCGACCAGCCTGGCGCCGGTCGCCAGCTGGCGCATGGCGGCCAGCATCTCGTCGTCGGAAACCGTCACGATGTCGTCGACGAGTGCCAGCATGTGCTCCATCGGCAGGTCACCGACCTGCTCGATGCGCAGCGCATCGGCGATCGTGCGAGCGGTCTGGGCGGCCTCCCAGGCGACCGGGTGCCCGGCCCGCAGCGAGTCTCGGGCATCGGCCGCCCACTCCGGCTCGACGCCGATCATCTTCGCCTTGGGATTCGCCGTCTTGATGGCGGCGGCGACACCGGAGATCAGGCCGCCGCCCGCGACCGGGCAGACCACGAGATCCACGTCCGGGCAGTCGGCGGCGATCTCCAGTCCGACGGTGCCCTGACCCGCGATCACGTCCCTGTGGTCATAAGGCGGAATCTCGGTATAGCCATGTGCCTGCGCCAATTGCCTGACCGTTCCGGTACGAGACGCCAAGTTGGGCTCGCACTCGACGATCGTCGCTCCCGATGCCCGGGCCGCCGCGACTTTCACAACGGGTGCGTTCTTGGGAACTACGACGGTCGCTGGAACGTTAAGAACAGCCGCGGCATAGGCGACAGCCGCGCCGTGGTTGCCACTGGAATGAGTGACGACTCCTCGGCTTCGTCTTTCCGGTGACAGCGCGCTAATCGCCGCGTACGCACCGCGCAGTTTGAACGCGCCGGTTGGCTGAAGTGACTCGGCTTTGACAAGAAGCGGAGGCCGCAGCGTACGCAGTGGCACCAGTGGTGTGCGCAGAGCGATACCCCTAAGGCGATTCGCCGCCTGTTGGATCTCATCGAACGACACAAGGTTAGACACCGCTCCACCCTACGTGTACGTGACGTGGTAGACAGGTCTCAGTCAAAGTGACCAACAAGGTTTGTGAGCAAATTTTTACGGAATCTAACAAGATTAGTGATCTTTGTTATTAACACTATGATGTGGGGAGTACCGAGTCGAAGTCTGTGGGGGGCCTAGGCAAGTAACGAGGAGAACCGAATGGATGGGCACAGTGATCGCTTGCTTACTCCCGGAGAGGTTGCGGCCCTCTTCCGTGTTGATCCCAAGACCGTAACCAGGTGGGCCGCATCTGGCCGAATCAGTAGTATCCGCACCCCTGGCGGTCATCGCCGGTACCGCGAAGTGGAGATTAGGGCCCTGCTCGGCATCAACGACGGGCCGAACTCTAACTCCGAATCGGGTAACTGACTCCGGCCGGGCTAGTTGCCGACCGCGCGAGTCCCGCCGGCGTTGCGGGACCCGCGCGATGGTCTTGGGCCGGCAAGCCGCGGCCATTTCCTGTCTGATCAGCCGGATGATCAGCGGGAATGGCCCCGCTTAGGATGTACCGGCAAGTTGCTCAACTCAAGATGAGATTCGCAATCTAGGCGCTCGCAATCAGTCCGCTGAAGAGAACGATCTGGCGCCGATTAGCTGAACCTGAACGATCGGTTAGAACGATCGGCAAGCTCCCAGCATTCACCTACGTGAGCAGTCGGGTATAAGAGCGCTACCGAGTTCAAGTGGTCCCGGTTCAAGTAAGGCCGCCTCAGTAAGTCAAAGGAGGCGGTCTCAGCCAGAGCCGAGATCTCCTGACGGACCACCGCGAGCGAGATAATCCAGGAACTGCCGACGCAGGCGATCGTCGCCTTCTCGCCAGCGTTGCCGACGCTCGTCCATCTCTTCCTCGGTGAGAGCACCACCAGCGAGCCGCTCATAGTCCGCGTCTGCCGGGCTGATTTCTACGTAGGCGTCGCTGACAACACGGCCAGCACGCGCGGTCGCAGACTCGGGAACGAGCAAGTTGCCGTTGGGCAGTCGTATCACGTACATCGCTGTATCACCACCACCCTTCAGATGCCGTACCGGACGTTGAAATAGAGCATGACGTTGAGTGCCGCGCGGGTATTGCCGCCCACCATCTCTACCAGTGCCGGGCGCTGGCTCGATGCGATGGCGGCGAACGCGTCGGCGAAGAACTCCCTGCGCCCCAGATGGCCGGCTTGCCGATGGAAATCGCTGCTCATCCACGGCAGGCAGGCCTCGTAGAGGTGGACGAACTCCTCACTGTCTGACTGCCAATCGCTGGCCGACCCGTCGATGTCGTCGAGTGCATGGCCAATCTCGTGGCACATGACGTCGGGCGTCGGCGAAGGACGCGAGCCCACGATGATCTTGCGCTCGCCGTAAGCGCCCGCGCAAACGTCCCAGGTCGCCCGGCCCGACGGCAGCGGGACGCCGCTGAGCGCACCCATGTCGTCGAGATCGGGCACTCCGCCAGGGCCCACGTAGATCGCGTCGATTCCTACCAGGAGCCGTTCCTTGATGAGTTGCGGCAACTCGGCGAGTCGGTCTACGGCCTGGATGATCTGGGCCGGAAGTTCTGTCCCCGGCGCCCAGTCGCGGTGCAGGATGCGTTCCAAATGACCACAATGCCGGTGGCCAGGCGCCACCCGGTTGCTCCTGGCCCGCTCGAACCACGGCACCGCCGACCTGACCTCAGCGCTAGCGGCCGCGATCGCCGCGGCCATCGCGGCGTCGGCCTGGGTGGCGTCCTGGGCCGCGCCGGCGGCGGCGCGGGCAGCATTCGGAGAGCGGGATACAGCGGAGGTACGGGAGGCGCCGGTGCGGGAGGCGCCTGGCGAGCGAGTGGCGCTGGCTGGGTCGGGAGCGATGGCGGCCCTGGCGGCCGCGTTTCCAGCGGCCGACGGCACTGCTCGGGCCGCGGCCGCAGCCCCGGGTGAGCCGGCCTTGGCCGAACTTGACGTGCGCGGCGAGTCCGCCGTCCTGGCCGAGCCCGAAGTTCGACCCGAACCCCCGGTCCCGGCCGGACCCGACGTGCGAGCCGACCCCGACGTGCGAGCCGACCCCGAGCCGCGAGCCGAGCCCGACCCGCGAGCCGAGCCCGAACTGCGAGCCGAGCCCGAGCCGCGAGCGGAGTTCCCAGACTCGCTCGAATCCGGGATACGAGCCGAGTTCCCGGTCCCCGCCGAGCCGGAGGTGCGAGGGGCGCTCCTGGTCCCGGCCGAACCCGGCGTACGAGACGATGTCCCGGCCCCGGCCGAACCCGGCGTACGAGACGAGTTCCCGGCCCCGCCCGCACCCGGCGTACGAGACGATGTCCCGGCCCCGCCCGCACCCGGCGTACGAGACGATGTCCCCGTCCCGCCCGAACCCGAGGTACGAGACGAGTTCCCGGTCCCGGCCGAGCCCGAGTTGCGAGGCGAGCTCGCCTTCCTGGCCGAATCCACTGCCGGGGCCGAACCCGCCGAGCGGCGGGAACCGGCCGACCTGGCAGGATCCGCCGCCCGAGAAGTATCCGCATTGCGAGGCGAACCCGCCCTGCGACCCGAACCGGCCGATCGAGAAGAACCGGCCGTCCGCGCGGATGACGCCGAACCCGGAGAGGCCGAGTCCTGGTACCGTCCCTCGGCCCTTGGCAGGCCGGCCGCGTCCGGCGACCCCAGGCCAGGCAAGCCCAAGCCCAGGGGATCCAGATCCGGCTGGCCCATGCCAGCAACGCCGAACCCGTCGATCTGATCGGTGCGAGGCGGCCGAGACGACCGCGACTGCGCGGCTCGCGGCTGGCTTCCACCAGAGCGGGTCTGTGTCGACCAGTCCTGCGTCGACCAGTCCTGCGTCGACCAGTCCTGGGTCGACCAGTCCTGCGTCGACCGGGCCGGGGCCGACCGGGCCGGGGCCGCATCGGTCGAGGCGGAACGATCCGATGCCCACGGCGAAGCCTTCCGGGAGGACCGGCCGTCCAGACGACTGGGGTCGAACGACCACGGCACACCCGGGCTAGACGACGAACTGGTCGATCCCGGCCGTCTCGACGACCGTGATCGAGCCGATCGACTCGCCAGCGTTAGATGATCGGTCCAGCTCCTGGCCGCCGAATCGGCCGTCGGTGCGCCGCCCCGTCTCACCCGGCGATGGCTGCCCGGCTGGT
>DATNFM010000242.1:0-14204 GCA_035606435.1 Streptosporangiaceae bacterium
CGGGCGACGTGCTGCGGATCGCTAATTGCAGCGGGTTTTACGGGGACCGGGTGTCGGCGGCGCGGGAGATGGTCGAGGGCGGGCCGATCGACGTGCTCACCGGGGACTGGCTGGCCGAACTCACCATGCTGCTGCTCGGCAGGGCCATGCTCAGCGGCCGCCCGGGGTACGCCCGGACGTTCCTGACCCAGCTTGAGCAGGTACTGCCGACCTGCCTGGAACGCGGCATCAAGATCGTCAGCAACGCCGGCGGGCTCGACCCAGCCGGCTGTGCCGCCGCCGTCAGGGAGCTGGCCAGCCGGGCCGGCCTGAACCCGGTGATCGCGCACGTGACCGGCGACGACCTGCTTCCCCGCATTCAGGAACTGCTCGGCGACGGCCACCGCCTGGCCAACCTCGACACCGGCGAGACCCTGGCCGAAGCCGGGATCGCTCCGCTGACCGCGCACGCCTACCTGGGCGGGCTCCCGATCGCCCGGGCGCTGACCGCCGGGGCCGACGTCGTGATCACCGGCCGGGTCACCGATGCGGCTCTGGTCGTGGGGCCGGGGATGTGGAGGTTCGGCTGGGAGGGCGATGATCTTGACGCACTGGCCGGCGCCGTGGTGACCGGCCACGTGCTTGAGTGCGGCTGCCAGGCGACCGGCGGTAACTATGCTTTCTTCCTCAATGAAGTTAATGATCTAGCGCACGCCGGCTTCCCCCTCGCCGAGCTGGCAGCCGACGGATCCTCCGTGATTACCAAGCATCCGGGGACGGGCGGACTGGTCAGCGTCGGCACGGTCACCGCGCAGCTGCTGTATGAGATCGGGTCGCCGGCGTACGCCAATCCGGACGTGATCGCGCGGTTCGACACGATCGCGCTTGAGCAGGTGGGGCCAGATCGGGTTCGGGTCAGCGGAGCGCGCGGGGAACCGCCGCCGGCCGACCTGAAGGTCGGGCTGAACTACGCGGGCGGGTACCGGAACTCGATGGCCCTGGTGCTCGAAGGGCTCGACATCGCCGCCAAGGCTGAGCTCGCCGAGGAGACAATCTGGGCCCGGGTGCCCGGCGGCAAGGAGAGCTTCGGCGCGGTCGACGTGGATCTGGTCGGCACCAACCCGGCGCTGCTGCGGATCAGCGTGCTCGACCAGGACAAGGCCAAGGTCGGGCGGGCGTTCTCGGCGGCGGTGGTCGAGACCGGGCTGGCGAGCTATCCCGGGTTCTACGCGCTGTCGCCGCCCGGCGATGCGTCGGCGTACGGCGTGTACTGGCCGACGACGATCCCGGCCGGACTCGTCACCACGACGGTCGAGATCGACGGCGAGAAGGTGTGGACTGGCCCGGCCCGGAGCGAACCGGGCCAGTCCGTCGCCGGGCCCGAACAGCGGGCGGCAACTCCCCCTACGGCGCGGGCGGGCAACGCCGCACCGACCGCGCCGTCCGTATCGGCGCAGGCGTCGGCTACCGTCCGGGTACCGCTTGGCACTGTCGCTGGAGCGCGTTCTGGCGACAAGGGCGGTAACGCGAACCTCGGCGTCTGGGTGCGCACCCTGGCTGAGTACGCGTGGCTAGAGCGGTATCTGACGGCGGACCGGCTCGCGGAGCTGGTCCCCGGCGTGGCTGGCCTGCCGGTCGAGCGGTACTGCCTGCCGAACCTGTTCGCGATCAACTTCGTGATCGTCGGCCTGCTGGGCCGCGGGGTGGCGGCCAGCACCAGGCTCGACCCTCAGGCCAAGGCGCTCGGCGAGGAGCTTCGCGCCGCGCTTGCTGACGTGCCGGCCGACCTGCTGCCCCCTCCTACTTCAGCAGGTTGACCAGCGATGTACTGAGCACTACGCCGATCAGGGTCATCACGGCGCCGGCTAGGCGCCGCCTGGTCACCTGGCGGTGTTCAGGTCGAGCCAGACACCAGCGGGATTGTTCGGGTCCACGGCCGCGTCTACGGTCATGCCCGGCTGAATCCGGCCGATCATCATCTGGCTCACGGTCTGCTGGGTGGTGCCTGGCATGGGCGGAAGCCCGTCCCGCATGACCGTCAGGTCAAATGCCACCATCAGATCGAAGTTGATCATCCCGACCTGCTGCATCGAGTTGATCACCGCGGTGCAGCGAATGGCCGTGCCGTCGGCCAGCCCCTGTGCGGCGGCGGCAGCGGCGTTCGCGGCGGCGGTCTGGTTGGCCATCATCTGCTGCGCATTGGCCATCCGGGCCTGGGCGTCGGCCATCCGCTGGCCGGCCGGAGGCATGTTGGCCTCCATCTCGCGACCCATCTTCTGCAGGTCGCGCATGTTCTTGAACATTCCCATGTCAGGCCGCCCGGTAGAGAAGGTTGAAACGCTGGGCAACTGCGGGATTCGCCTTGATCCGGTCGTTCCAGCCGACGTGGGCGGTCTCCCACGAAGCGGCGTCGACGCCCTTGGACGCGGCGACCTCGACGAGCTTGGAGGCGTCGTAGTTGTACGCGGCAACGCCCTTGCTGATCGCGGCGAACTGCTCAAGCGAGACGCCCGCGATCGGCTCGAAGTCCGGCCCGGCCGGGGCCGCACCAGGAGCCGCGAAGCCGCCCTGCTGCTGAGCCTGCATCGCGGCCATCCGAGCCTGCGCGGCCTGCTGCTGCGCGGCTGCCATCTCCTGCGCCTGCGCACCCATCTGCTGCGCCTGCGCGATCATGCCGGGAGCGGCGTTCGCCATGTCCCGCATGTCCTTCATTCGCTTCATCATGCCCATAACGGCAATCTCTCCCTGACTTGCTGTTGCTTCCTATAAGGAGGCTGCCGAAGTACTCGGCGCACCGTGCTTCACCATGCGGGAGGCCCTGAGCGAGCGCAATATCAGTTGAGTCTCACTTTGGTACGCTGAGTATCGGCGGCTTGCATGGTTATGGCCATCTTGAGCGGCACTGAGTGGATATGGGGCTGACTACGGGCACGCCCGGGGTTGGATGGGCCTATGGCGTTTGAGCTGCCGCGCCGGACGCTCGCGGCCAGGCTCGAAGATCGGGATCGAGGCCGGTTCGCAGGCCGGGAGGCCGAGCTAGCCTTGATCGACCGGTGCATGGAAAACGATCCGCCCGCCAGTGTCGTGCACATTTGCGGCCCGGGCGGCATCGGCAAGAGCGCGTTGCTGCGCGCCGCCGCGCGCCGGGCGAGAACCCTTGGCTGGGAAGTCATCTCTGTCGACGGCCGCGAACTCGGGCCCGCTTCCGGCGCCCTCGAGTCGCTGATGCGCGGCGGCTCGCCGAAGCAGCGCAAGGGCGGGCGCGGCGGCCCGCTGATCTTGCTGGACTCCTATGAGCGGATGACGTCTCTCGACGGATACCTCCGCCGGGACCTGCTGCCGACGCTGCCCGACCGGGCCCTGGTGCTAATCGCCGGGCGAGGCGACCCGGACCCGGGCTGGTTCTCCGGCGGCTGGGAGTCGGTCACCGCGCGGCTGGACTTGCGCGGCCTTGAGCCCGAGGACGCCCAGGAACTGCTGGCCGCCCACGGCCTCAGCGACGAACGCGTTCCCGCGATCATCGACTGGGCCGGCGGATCACCGCTGGCCCTCTCGCTGGCGGCCGACACCGCCAGCGCGGACTCGGCCTGGAGCGCCGAGACCGACCTGCGGAGCCCCGAAGTGCTGCGCTCGCTGATCCACCGGCTCGCTCACGCCGAGCTGAAGGACGTGCGGATGTCGGCGCTGTGCATCGCGGCGATCGCCAGGAACACCACCCCTGACCTGCTCGGCGCGGTGCTGCCGCGCGGCCAGGGCGATTCGGCCTACCAGCAGCTGTGCGAGCTGACCGTGACCGAGGCGGTCGGCGACGGCGTGACGCTGCACGACCTGGTCCGCAAGGCGCTCCTGATCGACCTGCGGCTGCGCAACCAGGAACTGGAGCGCTACCTCCGCCGCCGGATCATCGACTATCTCTATGCTCGCGCGGCCGAGGACCAGCCGCTGCTGATCATCGACATGGCCCACCTGGTGGAGAACCCCGTCGCGAAATGGGGTTTCGGCTGGGAGGGCGACACCGGCTTCCGCGTCGACTCGGTCAGAGACTTCGACGCCGATCGGATCGAACGCGGGATGCGCGTCGGCCAGAACCTCGACTGGTGGCATCTGACCAGCCGGTTCTTCAAGGAGTCGCCCGAACGGGTCGCCGTGGTCAGGGACCTCAAGGACAACATCTGCGGCTACATGGCCTGCGTCAGCCTGGCCACCGCTCCCGGCTTCGCCTACCGCGACCCGCTGGTCGGCCCGTGGCTGGCGCACGCGCGCGAGCACGTGGAGCTGGGCGAATCGGTGATCTGGCACGCTGCCGTCGACTTCACCGGTGCGGGCAAGGTCCAGGCCATGCTGGGCGTCTCCGGCGTCCTGCGCTGCGGCGCGCCCAACCCCAGGTTCGCCTACCTGCCGATCGACCCGACCTATCCGGGTGCGGTCGCTTTCGCCGAGGCGATCGGCGCCGCGCACATGGACGAGCTGGACGTGGAAATCGGCGGCATGACCGTGCAGTGTTACCGGCTGGACTACGGCGAGGGCGGGCTGACCGCGTTCTTGCGCGCGCAGGTCTACGCCGAGCTCGGACTGCCAGCCCCGGATCCGACCGCGCCGGTGTTCCTGGGGCCGGGTCAGATTCCAGCGGCCGGGGCGGCGCCGACCAGTGTCTCGCCTGGGCTGGGCGTGGTCCACGAGCCGGCCATACTTCACCCGGCCCCTGGCCTGTCTATTACCCAGACGGCGACCACGATTCCGGCCGAGTCGATGATGGGCGGCGCCGTGCCCGTAGCCGGACTCGCGGCTGAACCGGAGACTGGATCTGGCTCTGGGTCGCAGCAGCCGGTCGTCGACCTGCCGATGGTCAGGGATGCGCTGAAGAACTTCCGGGTGCCGCGCGATCTGGCCCGCAGCCCGCTCGCCGTCGGTGACACCGTCGCCGAGCGCGCCGAGTCGGTCCGCCAGCTGATCAGCCAGGCCGCCAAGGAAGCCTTCGGCGACAACGAGAACGAGAAGCTGCTGTACAGCGTGCTGGTGGCCGGCTACCTGGAGCCGATGCGCAGCCACGAGGAGGCCGCGAACAAGCTCCTGCTCAGCCGCGCCGCCTACTTCCGCCGCCTGAGAACCGCCGTCGAGCGCCTGGCCGAGCACCTAGCCGAACAGGTAGCGATCACCCCGACGAGGTAATTCAGATATCGGCCCGACATTACTGCGCGACGCCCTGATTCAGCCGGCGCAAATTTTTATGCATAAAACTGTTTTTATTTAGAAAGCTTGGCCCGGGTTCGCTGCCTCAGCGCCGATAGCCCGCCTTTGCTAGGCGTGCTCTCGACCAGACCGTGAAGGCGACGATCAGGCCGATCATCGCGGCGGCCGCTCCGCCGAAGAGGAACGTCTCGCCCGCGAGAGACGCCGTGATCAGCACGCTGCCGCCCTTGGTGCCGCTGGCCAGGATGAAGGTCACCAGATACCAGCCGGCCGCGACGGCGAAGGCGGCCGAGGCCCGGCCGGTGCCCCAGGCGGCTAGCAGGCACGTCGCGAAGATCGCGATGTCGAATCCGAGCGCGGCCAGCGGCGCCGGGCCCGAACCATAGAAGAAGGCACCCAGAAAGGCCTGGGCCATCGCGAACAAGGCGAGCACGACGTACGTCACGACCGTCAGGATCGCGCTGGCGCCTAGATCCGCTCGGCCGCCCGGGCTAGAGCCAGGCGAGGCGGTCGGATTCACGGGCTCGACCGGGTTAATCGGTTCGTCCTGCACGCGGGTCACCCTCAACAGGCTAGTCAATCCCCGCGAACAGATCGCTCTCCCAGCCGTGCGGGCCGCGCCCGGCGCCGCGCGGCCCGGCGAGCAACGTGTAGTGCTCGATGCCGAAAGCGCGGCGGCCCACGTTGTCGGAAAGCGCGAAGAACGGGCTGTCCACCGCGATCTGGCTAGCGTGCGCGCGCATGGCCGCCACCTTGGCATCCAGATGGTCCCTGGCGTCGATCTCGGTCGTCACCTGATCGTCGGCGACGCCGAACGGCAGGTCGTCGACCGATTCCACTGACTCGAATTGCGACCCGGCGCCGTCGCCCTCGGCCTTGCCCGACGCCTCCCGGGCCTCGCGCATGGCCTTGATGCCCTCAAACAGGACCGACTTCGGGATGGCGGTGGCGTAGAACTTGGCCACCAGGCCGTCGGCCAGCTCGAACGCCCGCCACGCGACCCGGTGGGCCTGAATGTGATCGGGGTGGCCGTAGAACCCGTTGTCGTCATAAGTCACCATGACCTGAGGCCGGACCTCCTTGATGACCTCGAGCAGCACCCCCGCGGCCTCGTCCACGTCGGCCCGCCAGAACACGCCATCCCAGTCGTTGGACGGCGTGCCCATCATCCCCGAGTCGTGCCAGCGTCCCGGGCCGCCGAGAAACCGGTGGTCGGTCACGCCGAGGGCGGCACAGGCCGCGTCGAGCTCGCCGATCCGGTACTCGCCGAGCTTGTTCTGCTTGTCGAAGGCCAAGTCCGCCAGCTCAGGCGGGATGATCTCGCCGAGTTCGCCGAGTGTGCAGGTGACGAGGCTCACGCCGGCTCCCTGCGCCGCGTACTTGGCCATCGTCGCGCCGGTGCCGATCGACTCATCGTCCGGGTGAGCGTGCACGAGCAGAAGCCGCCGGTCGTTAGCGCTGGAGTCCATGCGGCGAGGATAGCTAAACTCCTCCGGCGGCTGCTGGCAGGATCGCTGCTGGCAGGATCTAGGGCATGACCGACACGTTTCCCCGCCAGCAGGCCAGGACCCAGAAGTTCTCACTCGGCGCGCCGCGCTCGTTCCAGATCAGTCCCGACGGCAGCAAGGTCGCGTTCCTGCGCAGCAAGAGCGGCACCGACCCGGTGACCTGCCTCTGGGTGCTCGACCTGCCAGCTGGCCCAGGGCACTCGGCGAGCGAGCCTCGCCTTGTGGTCGATCCGGTGACAATCGGTGCTGGCGCCGACGAGCCTGAGGAGGAACGAGCGCGCCGGGAACGATCGCGGGAGTCGGCCAGCGGAGTCGTGGCCTTCGCGACGGATGCCGCCTTCACGATGGCCGCGTTCGCGGTCTCCGGTCAGGTGTACACCACCGGCCTGACCCCAGATGGTCCTGGCCCGGCCGCCGCCAAGGCGCTGACGCCGGCGATCGATCCCCGGCCAGACCCGTCTGGCCAGCGGGTCGCCTACGTCTGCGACGGCGCGGTCAGGATCACCGACCCGCGGACAGGCATGGACACCGAGCTAATCGGACCCCGCACGGCCGGCCCGGCCGGACCGGACGGAGCGGACGGAGCGGCAGGTTCCGGTGAGGTCACCTACGGCCTGGCCGAGTACGTTGCCGCCGAGGAGATGGACCGGCATCGCGGGTACTGGTGGGCGCCCGATGGCTCGGCGATGCTGGTCGCGCGGGTGGACAACTCCCCCGTCAACCAGTGGTTCATCTCCGACCCGGCCAACCCCGATCACCGCCCGGCGCAGACTCGCTATCCGGCGGCAGGCACGCCGAATGCCGCCGTCTCGCTGCTGGTTGTCGGCCTGGGCGGCGGCACCGTGCCCGTGAGCTGGGACACGGAGGCCTGCCCGTACCTGGCGACCGCCGACTGGGACGCGGCCGGCCCGCTGATCGTCGTCCAGTCCAGGGACCAGCGGCACCTGCGGCTGCTGGCGGTCGACCCGGCTACCGGCGCGACCAGCCTGATTCGGGAGGACTCCGACCCGCACTGGGTGGACATCGTGCCGGGCGTGCCGGCCAGGACCTCCGACGGCCGGATCGTCTGGACCACCACGGCCGGCGGCACGAGGCGGCTGATCGTGGCCGCGCCGAACGCGCTGACCGATGGCAGCGCCGAGCCGGTCACGCCTGAAGGCCTGAATCTGCGGGAAGTTCTGTCGGTGGACGGCGACACGGTGCTGTTCTCGGCCTCGGACGAGCCGACCGAGATCGGCGTCTGGGCCTACGGCCCCGGCGGCCTGACGAAGCTGTCGGCCGACTCGGCGGGTGACGGGCCAGAGCTGGGCACGGCCAGTGCCGTCGGGACCGGCGGCACCACCGTGCTCTTCGGGCATTCGCTGGAAGCCTCGGGCCTGCTGACCACCGTGCTGCGGGAGCGCCAAAGTGTGGCGAGGATCGAGTCCCACGCCGAGCAGCCTCTCCTGCAAGGCGTCCACGTCACGCTCATGAGCGTCGGCCAGCGCGACCTGCGCGCCGCCCTCGTGCTGCCGCACTGGTACGAGCCGGACCTGGGCCTGGCACTGCCCGTCCTGATGGACCCCTACGGCGGGCCGCACGGCCAGCGCGTGCGGGCTCAAGCCGACGACTACCTGACCTCGCAGTGGTTCGCCGACCAGGGCTTCGCCGTGATCGTCGCGGACGGCCGCGGCACGCCTGGACGCGGCCCGGACTGGGACCGCACGGTCGCTGGCGACCTGTCCGCCTGCGCTCTCGAAGACCAGGCCGACGCGCTGGCGGCGGTGGCCGACCTGTGCGCCACCGAGGAACTGGCCGACCTCGACCTGACGAAGGTCGCGATCAGGGGGTGGTCGTTCGGCGGGTTCCTGTCCGCACTCGCCGTACTGCGGCGGCCCGACGTGTTCCACGCCGGGATCGCGGGCGCACCAGTCACCGAGTGGCGGCTCTACGACACGCACTACACCGAGCGCTATCTCGGCGACCCCAACACCCATCCCGAGGTATACGACCGGTCCTCGCTGCTCGCGGACGCGCCCAAGCTGACCAGGCCGCTGATGATCATCCACGGCCTAGCCGACGACAACGTCGCGGTGGCGCATTCGCTGCGGCTGTCCTCGGCCTTGCTCGAGGCCGGTCGCCCGCACTCGGTGCTGCCGCTGACCGGCGTGACGCACATGGCCACCCAGGAAGAGGTCGCCGAGAACCTGCTGCTGCTTCAGGTCGACTTCTTGCGCAAGGCGCTCGGGATCGAACTGACAAGCTGGCCCTGAAAGGTCCGGCTATGTTGCGAGCGTCACATCCGCCGAAGCCCAACCCAAGGCGGCACGGAGATTACCGTTGGAATAAGGTTCAGTGGGCAACGCGGCAAGCAGCAGCGCCACCGGATCACGGGCGAGCGCACAGCGCGGCCGCGCGGCGACAGCACAGCGCGACAGCGCGGGGCGATGAACCCTTTGTCTCAGCGCCTTTTGGTTCGATGCGGAGATGGCAATGACGCAGGTAACACAGGCCCCAGTGAAAACCAGGGCGCAGATCGCAAGCAAGACCTTGCGCCAGGATCAGTGGTGGCGACTGCCTGCCTTCCAGGCTGCGGTGCTCGGCGTCGTCGTGATCTACCTGACCTGGGCATCGCTGGTCAACACGGATTACTACGCGGCGCCGCTCATCTCGCCGCTGTATTCCCCGTGCCTGGTCACGACGTGCGTGAAGGGCTCAGGTTTCCACTGGATTCCCTGGCTCAGCTGGCTCGCGCCGGCCGTCCTCATCATCGGCGGCCCGATGGGCTTCCGGCTCACGTGTTACTACTACCGCAAGGCCTATTACCGGGCTTTCTGGCAGTCACCGACGGCCTGCGCGGTGCGCGAGCCGCACGCGAAGTACACCGGCGAGACCAGGATCCCGCTGATCCTGCAGAACCTGCACCGTTACTTCTTCTACATCGCGCTGGCATTCAACGTGATCCTGACCGCCGACGCGGTCGTCGCCTTCAAGAACGCCCAGGGGCAATGGGGCCACATGAGCCTGGGCACGCTGGTACTGATCGGCAACGCCGCGCTGCTCTGGCTGTACTCGCTGTCCTGCCACTCGTGCAGGCACATCACCGGCGGCCGGCTCAAGCACTTCTCGAAGCACCCGGTCAGGTACAAGGCCTGGACCCTGGTCTCGAAGCTGAACGCCAAGCACATGGAGTTCGCCTGGATCTCGCTTGGCTTCGTCTGCGTCACAGACCTCTACATCCGGCTGATCGCCGCCGGCTTCTTCAAGGACCCGACCTTCTTCTAAGGTGCCAAACCCGTCATGACTGAAATCGAAAGACTTCCCTACGACGTAGTAGTGATCGGCGCGGGCGGCTCCGGCCTGCGGGCGGCGATCGAGGCGCGGCAGGCCGGCAAGCGGACGGCGATCATCTCCAAGTCGCTGTTCGGCAAGGCGCACACGGTGATGGCCGAGGGCGGCTGCGCCGCCGCGATGGGCAACGTCAATCCGAACGACAACTGGATGGTGCACTTCCGCGACACCATGCGCGGGGGCAAGTTCCTGAACAACTGGCGGATGGCCGAGCTGCACGCCAAGGAAGCACCAGAGCGGGTGTACGAACTCGAAGCCTGGGGCGCGCTGTTCGACCGCACCAAGGAAGGCAAGATCAGCCAGCGCAACTTCGGCGGCCACGAGTATCCGAGGCTGGCCCACGTCGGCGACCGCACCGGGCTGGAGATGATCCGCACCCTGCAGCAGCGGGTCGTCGCGCTCCAGCAGGAGGACGCCAAGACGCTCGGCGACCCCGAGGCGATGATCAAGGTCTACGCCGAGACGACGATCACGAGGCTGATCAAGGATGGCGAGAAAATCGCCGGCGCGTTCGGCTACATCCGCGAGAGCGGCCAGTTCGTCGTCTTCGAGGCGCCCGCGATCGTGCTCGCCACCGGCGGCATCGGCAAGACCTTCAAGGTCACCTCGAACTCCTGGGAGTACACAGGCGACGGCCACGCGCTAGCGCTTCTGGCCGGGGCGAAGCTGCTGAACATGGAGTTCGTCCAGTTCCACCCGACCCACATGGTCTGGCCGCTGTCGGTGCGCGGCCTGCTGGTCACCGAGTCGGTGCGCGGCGACGGCGGAATCCTGAAGAACTCGCTCGGCAAGCGGTACATGTTCAACTACGTCCCCGACGTGTTCCGCGACCAGTACGCCGAGACCGAGGAAGAAGCCGACCGCTGGTACTCCGACCCTGACCACAACCGGCGCCCCCCCGAACTGCTGCCCAGAGACGAGGTGGCGCGGGCGAACAACGCCGAGGTCAAGGCCGGCCGCGGGTCGCCGCACGGCGGCGTGTTCCTCGACATCGCCTCCCGGCTGCCGGCGGAGGAGATCCTTCGACGGCTGCCGTCCATGTACCACCAGTACAAGGAACTCGCCGACGTCGACATCACGAAGGAGCCGATGGAGGTCGGACCGGCCCAGCACTACGTGATGGGCGGCGTCGAGGTCGATCCCGACACCGGCGAGTCCTGCGTTCCCGGCCTGTTCGCGGCCGGCGAGGTCTCTGGCGGGATGCACGGGTCGAACCGCCTTGGCGGTAACTCCCTGTCCGACCTGCTGGTGTTCGGCCGCCGGGCCGGCCTCGGCGCCGCCGGGTACCTCGACGGCCTCGGTGAGAAGCGGCCGACCCCGAGCGAGGGCGAGATCGCGGCCGCGCAGGCCGAGGCCCTGGCGCCGTTCGAGCGCGCGGTCGGTGAGAATCCGTACACGGTGCACTCCGAGGTCCAGGACACGATGTTCAGCCTGGTCGGCATCATCAGGAACGAGACCGAGATCAAGCAGGCCCTGGCCGAGCTCGACAAGCTGCGCGAGCGCGCGACCGTCGTCCGGGCCGAAGGCGGCACCGCGTACAACCCCGGCTGGCACCTGGCGCTCGACCTGCGCAACATCATGCTGATCGCCGACTGCGTGGCCCAGGCCGCTCTCACTCGCACGGAAAGCCGAGGCGGGCACACCCGCGAGGACTTCCCCGAGATGAGTCCGCAGTGGCGCAAGGTCAACCTGATGTGCACGCTCGAAGACGACAAGATCGTGCTCACCAAGCAGCCGATGATCCCGATGCGGGAAGATCTGCTCGAGTTGTTCGAGCGCAGCGAGCTGAAAAAGTACATGACCTCGGAAGAACTACCCCCAGAGCCAGCCGCCCAGGAGGAGAAGTCGTGACGGAGTCGCGCAGAAAGGCACAGCGATGGGCAACAAGGTCAAGCTAAGAATCTGGCGCGGCGACGCAGGCCAGGGCGAACTGGTCGACTACGAGGTCGAGGCCAACGACGGCGAGGTCGTCTT
Source organism: Streptosporangiaceae bacterium (assembly GCA_035606435.1). Classification (GTDB taxonomy): domain Bacteria; phylum Actinomycetota; class Actinomycetes; order Streptosporangiales; family Streptosporangiaceae; genus Chersky-822. The sequence goes on from DATNFM010000242.1 coordinate 11,982, forward strand.
GGACGTCCTGCACCGGCTGCAGGCGACCCAGGCCGGCGACCTGGCCGTCCGGTGGAACTGCAAGGCCGGCAAATGCGGGTCGTGCTCGATGGAGATCAACGGCCGGCCCCGGCTGGCCTGCATGACCAGGATGTCGCTGTTCGAGCCCACCGAGACCATCACGGTCACCCCGATGCGGACCTTCCCGGTGATCAGGGACCTGGTCACGGACGTGTCGCTCAACTTCGAGAAGGCGCGGCAGATCCCGTCGTTCACCCCCGACCCCAAGATCGGACTGGGCGAGTTCAGGATGCAGCAGGTCGATGTCGAGCGGTCGCAGGAGTTCCGCAAGTGCATCGAGTGCTTCCTGTGCCAGAACGTCTGCCACGTGATCCGTGACCACGAGGAGAACATGGAGGCCTACGCCGGCCCCCGTTTCCTGATGCGGATCGCCGAACTGGAGATGCACCCGGCCGACACCGCCGACCGGCGCGGGATCGCCCAGGACGACTTCGGCCTCGGCATGTGCAACATCACCAAGTGCTGCACCGAGGTCTGCCCGGAGAACATCCACATCACCGACAACGCGCTGATCCCGATGAAGGAGCGCGTGGTCGGCCGCAAGTACGATCCTCTGGTCTGGCTGGGCAACAAGATCACCCGCCGGCCCCACAGCGACACCCCCAAGGTGCCAGGCAAGAAGACCTCGTAAGACGCCAGCGTGGTGACGGCGGGTACCTCGCCGATCAGCCAGATGACGCTGGCCCTGGTCACGCGCTAGTTGTACCTGATTGGTCTCGGTGCGGTGAGTTGCCCGCGCGAGTCCGTCAGCATGAATATCCTTGCTGGCGCGGGGCCGCTGCGGCGACCTGCCAAGCGAGAGGCTGTCATGACCCACCTGACCTACCTAGAGGCCATCGTCGTTGGCCTGATCCAGGGCGTCACCGAGCTGTTCCCTGTGTCCAGTCTCGGTCACAACGTTCTACTCCCTGCCATCATCGGCGGCAGTTGGGCCAAGGACCTGGACGTCTCCAGACCAGAGTCCCCTTATCTTGCGTTCATCGTGGGCCTGCACGTAGCGACCGCGATCGGGCTGACGGCGTACTTCTGGCGGGACTGGCTCAGGATCATCGGCGGCTTCTTCAGCTCGCTGCGGCGGATGGAGATCGAGACGACCGACCAGAAGCTGGCCTGGATGATCATTTTCGCCACCATTCCGGTCGGCCTCACGGGCGTGCTCTTCGAGCACCAGTTCCGGGTGATCTTCGGCGTGCCCAGCCGGGCCGCGATCTTCCTGTTCGTGAACGGCATCGTCCTGTTCTGCGCCGAGCGGTTCAGGACGCGCAAGTCGAAGGAGGCCGACGCGCAGATAGCCGCCGATCTGGAACGCGAGCCCGAACTCGTCGGGGCGGGCGGTCCGCCGATGGCCCAGCACGCTTCTGGCCAGCGGGCGCTGCGCCAGGAGGAGACAGCTTCCGCGATCGCGGCCGATCGCCGCCTCAGCGCCTGGGGCTTCGGTTCGGCCGTGATCATCGGCTCGTCCCAGATCCTCGCGCTGCTCGCCGGGATCAGCCGGGACGGCGTGGCGATGAGCGCCGGCATGTTCCGCGGCCTTTCGAGGGAGGACGCCGCCAGGTTCGCGTTCTTGCTGGCGACTCCGGTGATCCTGGCCGCCGGCGTACTCAAGGTGCCGGACCTGATGGGACACCTGGCCGACGGCATCCGTGGGCAGATCCTGGCCGGCAGCATCGTGTCCGGTATCGGGGCCTACCTGTCCGTGCGATTCCTGATGAAGTACTTCAAGACCCGCACGCTGACGCCGTTCGCCGTCTATTGCCTCATCGCCGGCCTGGGCAGCTTCATCTATCTCACCGTCAAGTAAGCCGTCGGCTTAGTAAACTCCCGCGAGAACCGCTTGGCCTGAAAAGGCTATATGACGGATTTGGTGATGGGGGTCATCGTGGGCATCACACGGGGTCGAGTTCCGAAGTCAGAACATGAGGTGTCGGTAGTCGCGCCGTACCTGGCCGGCCAGATCGGCCAGGCGATGCTGGATCGGCTGGCGGGGTGCGCTCATCCAGACCTCGATCAGCACGTCGCCGCCGTCAACGACACGATGCTGGCGATCATCGGGCCGCGTGACGTCGAATCAGCCGAGCTAGTCGGAACCCTGGTCAGGTACGCCAGCGGCTTCGTTGACGCGGCCATCACCGGCGGCTGGCGCCCGTCGGCACCCGGCCAGGC
>DATNFM010000243.1:0-10180 GCA_035606435.1 Streptosporangiaceae bacterium
CAGGAGCGCGGTGCCCGCCAGGTCGACGCCGGCCGGCTCGGACGACCTGGTGGCCGGGAGGAATCGCCTGGACAGCGCCAGCACGGCCAGCCCGACCGGGACGTTGACCAGGAAGATCGGCCGCCAGGACAGGCCCCACAGGTTGGCCTGAACCAGCAATCCGCCGAATAGCTGGCCGACAGTGGCGCCGACGCCACCCATCGAGGCGTACAGGGCGATGGCCCGCGACCGACGGTGCCCGTCGAGGGTGGCGTGGATGGTGGCGAGCACCTGCGGCTGGCTCATCGCTGCCGACAGGCCCTGGATGATCCGGAGCGCGACCAGCGCGCCGATGCTCGGGGCAAGCCCGCAGAGCAACGAGCTGAGCGTGAAGCCGGCCACGCCGATCATGAACATTCGCCGGCGGCCGATCGCGTCGCCCAGCCGGCCGCCCACAACCAGCATCAGCGCATAGGCGACGCCGTAGCCGGCCACGACGAGTTGCAGCATCGGGCCGGAGGCGTGCAGCGTGACATTCATCGTGGGCAGCGCGACGTTGACGATGAAGAAGTCGAGCAGGGGCAGGAACCCGCCGAAGAGAAGGATCGTCAGTCCGGTCACCTTGAGCGCGGGCGAGGAAGTCGAGGGAGCAGGGGTCGAGGGAGTAGGGATAGACGACCGAGTAGGACGTTCGAGTTGTACGGTCATGGCTCCAGGCTGCTCGTCCCGTTAACCTGGTACCAGAAGCCTGGTTATCCAGGTATAAGCACTACCTGGTAACAGCCTCGCGGGCATGAGAGGTTAGAGACATGACGACGTTGCTGGTGCCAGACGAGATCCGTCGAAACGAGTTGGCCGCCTTCCTGCGCAACCGGCGCGAGCGGATCTCACCCGAGCAGGTCGGCGTCACGCCGATCGGCCGCCGCCGGACTCCAGGGCTGCGCCGGGAGGAGGTCGCTCAGCTCGCCGGGGTCGGCGTGACCTGGTACACCTGGCTCGAGCAGGGCCGCGACATCAAGGTTTCCGACCAGGTGCTCGAGGCGATCGCCCGCACGCTGATGCTGGACCGGGACGAGCACGCCCACCTGTTCAACCTGGCCGGGTCGATCGATCAGCAGGTCATCTCCGAGTGCGCGGCGGTGCCGCGGGCGGTGCGCGCGATGATCACCCAACTGGAGCCCTACCCGGCCTGCGTGGTCAACGCCAAGTACGACTTCCTGGCCTACAACCGCACCTACAACCGGCTGATCGGCGACATCGACGCGCTGCCGCAGCAGGACCGCAACTGCATGTGGCTGTGCTTCACCGACCCGGCCTGGCGCAAGGCGCTGCTCGACTGGGAGGACGGCGCGACCCGCATGGTCGCGAACCTGCGCTGGCTGATGGCCGACCACGTGGCCGAGCCGAGCTGGAAGTCGCTGGTCAAGCGGCTGCGGGCGGCCTCGCCCGAGTTCGCCGAGATGTGGGAACGGCACGAGGTGCGCAGCATAGAGAACAAGACCAAGCGCATGCGCAACCCGCTCGTCGGCGACCTGCGGCTTGAGGTCATGAACACCTGGCTCAGCCCCCGCCCGGGCACCCGGATGTACATCTACGCGCCGGCCGACGACGCCTCGGAGCGGCGGCTGCACGAACTCGCCCAGATCATCGCGGACGAGGAAGCGGACCAGCGCGACGAGAAGGCGAGCTAGCCGATGCCTGCCTTCGCCTCCTCGGCCGATCTGACAGACAAAGAGCAGACGCTGGAGATCCTGGGCGACGGCGTGTACGCGCTGACCGCCGAGGGCGACCCGAACGTCGGCGCGATCGAGGGCGAGGACTTCCTCGTCTGCTTCGAGGCGATGGCGACTCCGGTCGCGGCGCGCGGCTGGCTGGAGCGCCTTAATAAGCAAATACCGGCAGCGCGCTCTGCGGGCGTCAGCCCGCAGAGCGCGCTGCGTCAGCACACCGACAAGCCGATCAGGTACCTGGTGCTCTCGCACTACCACGCGGTGCGGGTGCTGGGCGCGAGCGCGTTCGGCGCCGACGTGATCGTCGCGCACGACAACACCAGGGCGCTGATCGCCGAGCGGGGGAAGCAGGACTGGGATTCGGAGTTCGGGCGGATGCCGAGGCTTTTCAGGGAGCCGGACTCCATTCCCGGACTGACCTGGCCGACGCTGACGTTCTCGGATCGGCTGACGATCCAGCTCGGCGGTGACCGGGGGGAGCTGGTGCTGGCGTACTGCGGGCGGGGTCACACCGAGGGGGACCTTGTCGCATGGCTACCCAAGCAGCGCATCTTGTTCGCCGGAGACCTCGTCGAGGCTCAGGCGGCGCTGTACACCGGGGACGCGTTCCACCGGGAGTGGGCGAGCGGGACGCTCGACTCGGTCGGCGCGCTCGGCGCCCGGGCGCTGATCGGAGGCCGCGGCGCGGTCGCGCACGGGGAAGACGCGGTCCAGGCGGCGGTCGAGCAGACCCGCGACTTCCTTCACGCGATGCTCGCCAAGGTCGGCGCGGTGCACGAGGCCGGCGGAACGCTCAAGGACGCGTTCGGTGCCGCGCACGAGGCGCTCGAACCCCGTTACGGCCGCTGGCCGATCTTCGAGCACTGCCTGCCGTTCAACGTGAGCCGGCTCTGGGACGAGCTGTCCGGCATCGAGCGCCCGGTGATCTGGACCGCCGAACGCGACCGCGAAGTCTGGGACCAGCTGCAAGGCTGACCAGGTATGGAGCCGGTACTGATTGCGGGAGCGGGGCCGGTTGGATTGACCACCGCGCTGCTGCTCGCTAACTGGCAGATTCCCACCGTCGTGCTCGAAGCCGCGCCGGGTCACGAAGACATCGGGTCCCGCGCGATCTGCTTCCAGCGGGACGTGCTCGACATCCTGGACCGGATCGGCTGCGCGGACGCCCTGGTCGACGAGGGCGTGACCTGGATCACCAGCCGCACGTTCTACGGCCGCCACCAGCTCTTCACCGTGAACTTCGACGAGCCCGGCGCAGATCAGCTCCCGCCGTGGATCAACGTCTCCCAGGACAGCGTCGAGCGCCTGCTGCTCGCTAAGGCCATCACCGAACCGCTGATCACGCTCAGGTTCGACCACCCGGTGACCGCGATCGATGACCAGGGCGACCGCATCGAGATAACGGCCGGACCAAGGACCTTCACCGGGAGCCACCTGATCGGTGCCGACGGCGCCCGCAGCGCGGTCCGCCGCCTGCTCGGCATCTCCTTCGACGGCAAGTCCTACGCCGACCAGTTCCTGATCTGCGACATCAGGGCGGAACTGCCGTTCCCGCGGGAGCGGCGGTTCTACTTCGATCCGGCCTGGAACCCGGGCCGCCAGGTACTCGTGCACCAGTGCCCGGACGATGTCTGGCGGATCGACTGGCAGGTCCCGGCCGGTTTCGACCTCGAATTCGAACGGGCCACCGGCGTCCTGGACGGCCGGATCCGCCGGATCACCGGCGGCGTGCCGTACGAGCTCGTCTGGGCCAGCGCCTACCGGTTCGCCGAGCGGGTCGCCGGGACGTTCAGCGTCGGGCAGTGTCTGCCAGCACCGCGCCTCTTCCTGGCCGGCGACGCCGCCCACGTCTACGCCCCCTTCGGCGCCCGGGGACTGAACTCGGGCCTCCAGGACGCCGAGAACCTGGCCTGGAAGCTGGCGTTCACCATTCACGGCTGGTCACCGCCGGCGCTGCTCGGCACCTACAACGTCGAGCGACTGGCGGCCGCGCAGGAGAACCTGCGGGTGACCAGCGCGACGATGGACTTCCTCGTCCCGCAGACCGACGAACGGCGTCGATGGCGCACCGAGGTGCTCGACCGCGCGGTCACCGACCCCGATGCCGTGAAGCTGATCGACTCAGGGAAGCTGGCCGAACCTTTCTGGTACACGGACAGCCCGCTGACCACGCCGGGTCCGGCACTGGCCCGGTTCCCGACCGGCCCCGGGGAGCCCCGCCCGCCCGTGCCTGGCGTGCTGTGTCCCGACGGCCCGGCCCTGACCTCTGGCGGCCAGGCCACCAGGCTGCGCAAATTTTTCTCCCAAAAGATTGTGATCTTGACCGAAAAGGCAGAGACGCAGGCGGCGATCAGGGAAATCGCCGCCGTCAAACCGGTCGCCGTGTACGCGCTGGCCGAACTCGACCCGACCGGCACGCTCCGGAAGGCGCTTGAGGCCACCGATGACAGCGTGTCCGTTGTGCGACCCGATGGGCATCTGGCCGCCGTTCTGCCCCGGTTCGAGCGGGCCGAACTGGAAGCGGCACTGGGCCGGGCGATTGGCGGCACAGCCGAACAGCGTTAGCCGGCCTCCCAGTCCACGCCGCAGGCGCCGGTATCCTGGGTTGCGCCAGGCCGCATCGGCGCGGTCTGGCCTGCTCCTCCCGAACCACCGCCGCCGGGAAGCGCCAACCGGACCGAGCGGCGTCCAGAACTAGGTCGCCTAGTGAGGACTGCCTGGAGTTATGAGCCAATTCGATAACGCTAGAACCGTCTACAACTTTGCTGCCGGACCGGCCGCGCTGCCGCTGCCGGTGCTCCGCCGGGCCGCCGAGGAAATGACCGACTTCCGCGGCAGCGGCATGGGCGTCATGGAAATGAGCCACCGCAGCAAGGAGTTCATCGGCATCGCCGAGGCGGCCGAGGCCCGGCTGCGCTCGCTGATGAATATCGGTGACAACTACAAGGTGCTGTTCTTGCAGGGCGGCGCTACCGGGCAGTTCGTCGGCGTGGCCGCGAACCTGTCCACGGTGACCGCGGTCGCCGACTACGTGATCACCGGGCATTTCGGGCAGCGCGCCTACGCCGAAGCGGCCAAGTACCTGGACCGGATCAACGTCGCCGCGCGCAGCGAACCGCACACTTACGTGCCGCCGCAGGACGAGTGGCAGTTGTCCGACGAGGCCGGCTACGTGCACATCACGCTGAACGAGACCATCAACGGCGTCGTGTTCGAGACCGTGCCCGACACCGGTGAGGTTCCGCTGGTCGCCGACGTCAGCTCGATCATCTTGAGCGAGCCGATCGACGTGACGAAGTTCGGCGCGCTGTACGCGGGCGCCCAGAAGAACATCGGCCCGTCCGGGCTGGCCGTGGTGATCGTCCGCGAGGACCTGCTGGCCAGGACCAGGCCGCGGACCCCGGCCGTCTGGGACTGGTTCGCGATGGCGCAGGCCGGCTCGATGCTGAACACCCCGCCGACGTACTCCTGGTACATCGCCGGCCTGGTCTTCGAATGGCTCGAGGAGGAGGGCGGCGTCGAGGCGATCGCGAAGATCAACCAGCGCAAGGCGGAGAAGCTTTACGGCACTATCGACGATTCTGACTTGTATTCGAATCCGGTCGCTCTTCCTAACCGGTCACGAATGAACGTAGTATTCACCTTGGCGCAACCCGAGCTTGAGAAGCCGTTCCTGGCCGAAGCCAAGGAAAATGGCATGGTGAACCTGTCCGGGCACCGCGCCGTCGGCGGCGTCCGGGCCAGCATCTACAACGCGATGCCGGAAGCCGGCGTCGACGCATTGGTCGAGTTCATGAAGGAGTTTGAGATGAAGCATGGGTAAGTTCACCGTCAAGACTTTTGACGCGATCTCCCCAGTCGGACTCGACCGATTCAGTTCCAATTACCGCGTAAGCCCGGAAGAGGAAAATCCCGACGCGATAATGCTAAGATCACATTCTTTGCATAAAGAATTGATCGGGTCGAGTGTCCTGGCCATAGGCCGGGCCGGCGCGGGCGTCAACAACATCCCGGTCGAGGAGATGGCCGCGCGCGGCGTGGTGGTGTTCAACGCGCCCGGCGCCAACGCCAACTCGGTGAAGGAACTCGTCGTGGCCGGCCTGCTGCTGGCCGCGCGCAACCTCCCGGCCGCACTCGCCTACGCCAAGGACCTGCCGGCCGACGACATCGCCAAGGCGGCCGAGCGAGGCAAGAAGCGGTTCGCCGGCCTGGAGCTGTCCGGGTCCACGCTCGGCGTGATCGGGCTCGGCGCGATCGGGCACCTGGTCGCCAACACGGCGATCGACCTCGGGATGCGGGTGCTGGGCTTTGACCCGGCCATCTCCGTCGACAACGAGGAGCAACTGTCGGCCCAGGTGCACCGGGTCAACAACCTGGACCGGCTGCTGGCCGAGAGCGACTACGTGAGCCTGCACGTGCCGCTGATTGACTCGACCAGGGAGTTGATCGACGCCCGTCGGATCGGCCTGCTGCGGCCGAACGCGGTGCTGCTCAACTTCGCCAGGGACGAGCTGGTCGACGAGGAGTCGCTGATCGCGGCCCTGGATGGCGGCCAGCTGCGCGGGTACGTGACCGACTTCCCGAACGAGGTCACCTACTCCCACGACAAGGTGATCGTGCTGCCGCACCTGGGGGCGAGCACCAGCAGCGCCGAGGACAACTGCGCGGTGATGATCGCCGACGAACTCCAGGACTTCCTGGAGAACGGCAACATCAGGTACTCGGTGAACTTCCCGGCCGTGTCGCTGCCCCGGCGCGGATTCACCAGGCTGACGCTCGCGCACCGCAACTCCCCCGGCGTGATCGCCCAGTTCTCCCAGGTGATCGGCGGCGCGGGGATCAACATCGTCGAGCTGATCAATGACTGCCGGGGCGACTACGCCTACTCGATCATGGAGCTCGACAGCCACGAGCTGCCGACGGCCATCGTCGAGCAGCTCGAGCAGATGCCGGAGTTGCTGCGGCTCCGTATCCTCGGCGAGGTTTCCTGACGCACGTCTGGCCTGGCCGGGTTTGACCGGCTCTCGTCCGGTCAGTTGCTTCATTAGCCAGGCCGGCCCTGGCCGATCTGGCTAGCCTGGTGTGGCTTAAGCCAGGGATGAGCAAAACCAGGGATAAGGTGCGATCTTGGCAGCGCCAAGTGGGGAAGCGTCGAGTGAAGTAGCGCAGGCGCCAGAGGTCAAGGTGCCGAAACCTCGGCTTCCCAGCGAGGACGAGTCATTTCCGGCAGCCGGCCGGCGCAAGATCACCGCCGCTCAGTTGCTGGCGTTCTTGGGTCGGGTGCCGCGGGAGCATCCGGTCGCGGCGGTCTTGCTGGCGGCCGGACTTGTGCTCCGGGTGCTCGCGTGGATGGCCTATCACCCGGCGCTGCTTTATACCGACACGCTGAAGTACCTGTACGGCGCCTGGCCCGGAGCCGACCCGGTCGGCTACACCGTGATCTTGAAGCCGATCCTGTTCATCGGTGATCTCGGCACGGTCGCATTGATTCAGCACCTGCTTGGCCTGGCGATAGCGGTCGCGATCTACGCGCTGCTGGTGCGCCGGGGCGTCCCCCGCTGGCTCGCCGCGCTGGCGATGGCACCGATCCTGGCCGATGCCTACCAGCTCCAGATCGAGCAGACGATCATGCCGGACGTCTGGTTCGAGGCGTTCGTGGTGGCCGGCCTGGTGCTGCTGCTCTGGCGACCGGAGCCGTCGCTCTGGCTAGTTGGCAGCGCCGGGCTGATCTTCGGGGCTTCGGCGACGATCAGGCAGATCGGCTTGATCCTCGTGATGCCCGCGCTGCTTTACCTGGCGGCGGCCACCACCACCCGGCGGCTGGCGACGCGCGGGGCGCTGCTCCTGCTGGTGACCTTCGCGTTCCCTGTCCTGGTCTACAGCGGGATCGCGAAGACCCAGACCGGCCATTTCAACCTGTCCGATGAGGGCAGCATCGCGGGCCGGATCACGGCCGTCGTGGACTGCGCGACGATCGTGCTGCCCGCCGACGAGCGGCCACTGTGTCCCACGCCGAGTCAGCAGGCGAACGGGATCGACTGGCTGGAGCATTCTCGCCTGTCACCGGAGAAGAGCTTCCCGGTGCCGAACGGGGTGTCAAGGTACGCGCTGATCTCCGGGTTCGACTCGGCGGTCGAGCAGCAGCAGCCGATGCGCATCATCGGTGGCATCCTGCGCGACTCGCTGCACCTCTTTGATCTGAGCAAGACCGATGTGCGCGGCGTGACGCCGATCTACCGGTGGCAGTTCCAGAGGAGCTACCCGCACTTTCTTCCCGAGATCAACGTCGGGCGGAATCACCAGATCATCCTCGGGGTGCAGGTCAAGACCACCAATCCGTTCCGCTTCGTGCCGCTGAACCCGGCCTACGGCGGCCAGGCCCAGGTCGATCATTCGATCGCGTCGTTCCTGCGGTCCTATCAGCGCGGCGGTGGTTACACGCCCGGTCCGTTGCTGGCACTGTTTGCCGTGGCCGCGCTGGTCGGCTCCGCGCTAGCGTTTGCCGGCCGTAAGCTGGTCGGTGCTGGCCCGGGGGCACGATCCCCCGGAACCCCACGAAAGCAGGCAGCCGGGGCCGAGATTAGCGGGCTGGGGATGGCGTGCCTGCTGATCTTTACCGAGGCGGTCGGGGTGCTTTTGATCTCGGACATGTTCGAGTTCTCGTGGCGCTACCAGTTGCCCGCGCTGGTCACGTTGCCGCCGGCCGGGGTGCTTGGCGGCTGGGCGCTGTGGCGGGTGATCGCGGCTCGCCGCAAGGTCGCGGTCGTCACCCCGGCCGAGCCGGTCATCGCGACCACGGTGACGGCGCCGGCACCGGCCTGACCAGCGGAAGCGGTCCGGCCGGGCCTATGCCGAAGGCTTGCTCCGTATTAATGTGGATGTCCATGCCACATCTACGACCTGCGCAGATTGCCCGGGGGCACGCCAGGTGAGCCGAGCCAGGTCAGGTCAGCGCGCGGAACCGCGAATCACATACCCACCCGAGCTAGCAGGCCTGATCCGGCCGACATTGCCGATCCTGACCGAGGAGATCATCACCGAGGTCCGGCGCGCGATTCCCGAGTACGCGCGCCCGATGGACGGACCCTACGGGCGGGTGCTGAAGATGGGCGTCGGCCAGGCGCTGGCGACCTTTGTCGACCTGCTCACCGATCCCGATGCGCCGCTCGACCACCGCGATGAGGTCTGCCGCAAGCTCGGGGAGTACGAGGCGGTCGAGGGCCGGAGCCTGGACAGCCTGCAGGCCGCCTACCGGATCGGGGCGCACGTCGCCTGGCGGCGCGCGGTCGAACTCGGCGCCAAGTACAGCCTGTCGTCCAAGGTAATGTCGCAACTCGCCGACGACGTGTTCAGCTACATGGACGACCTCGCCTCGCTGTCGACGGAGGGTTACCTGCGCGCCAAGGCCCGGTCGTCAGAATCGCAGGACGAATGGCGCCAGCGCATGCTGCGCCTGATCCTGGAGCAGCCGGCCGTACCTAGGCGGGCCATCGGCGACCTGGCCGAACTGGTCGGCTGGAAGCTGCCGCAGCTGGTGACAATGGTCGCCGTGGCACCGCCGATCGGTCCGGCCGTGACGGTCCCGGCCGACGCGCTCGCCGATTTCAAGGCCGCCGAGCCGCACCTGCTGCTGCCGGGCGAGGTCGATGCCGAGCGTCGCAAGGCCCTGGAACTGGCGCTGGCCGGCCGGCCGGCCGCGGTGGGGATCAAGGTTCCGCTCGCCGAAGCCGCCGACTCGCTGCACTGGGCCAGGCAGGCGCTCGCGCTCAGCCGGGCCGGAATCATCCCGCCTGGTCGGCTGATCCTGTGCGACGACCATCTGCTGACCCTGTGGCTATCGGAGGGTCGCTTGCTCAGGCAGCTCGCCAAGCAGCAGTTCGCCTCGCTGGCCGGACTGTCCGAACGGCAGCAGGGCCGGCTCACCGAGACGCTCGGGGTCTGGCTGGAGACCGGCGGCAAGGCGGCCGAGGTGGCGGCGCGGCTCAAGATTCACCCGCAGACGGTCCGGTACCGGATGCGCATACTCGACCGGGTGCTCGGCGACCAGCTCCACGACCCCGACGCCCGGTTCGCCATGGAAGTGGTCCTGCGAGCCCAGCGCCTGCAGGCCAAGTCGGCCGACCGCTCCTTTCCCAGGCCAGGCCGACCGGGCCAGGCCCGCCCCGGCCCGGCCCGCACCGCCGAGGCTTCTTTAGTCGACCCGTCCTGACCCTCGCGCCCGGCGACAACGTTGCCGCTGCTGCTGTCCTGCCTCAGGTCAAACTGGCCAGCCTGGTGCCAGGGACCTCGGCAAACGGCCCGGACCGGCATCCCCGCCCCCGGGCTCACTTCCCCCTGATTGCGGTTCACCTGCCACCGGTTGCGCTGACTTCCCATCGATTGCGCTGACTTCCCACTGCTTGCGCGGGGATAAAATATCCTAAGACCGACATAACGACGGCGCAATGGTTGGCAAGACAGCGCAATCGATG
>DATNFM010000244.1:0-6418 GCA_035606435.1 Streptosporangiaceae bacterium
CCACCTTCGCCAATTCAGAACCCTGCAACCGCCACGACACTTGCTGACACGGAACAGGCGAGCACACGCTCTACCAGGCTCTATGCCTGACGGCCGCGAAGCGACTCCCGTAGGTCGCCGGTCGAAGTCTGCTGACTAGCGGACCAGGAACCCGCTTGGACGGGGAGCCCGTTAGCAATCTCGTTAGCACACCACAGCAAGAAGCCCTCTTCCTGTCTCGGAAGAGGGCCCTGACCTGCGCAAATAGTAGCGGGGGCAGGATTTGAACCTGCGACCTCTGGGTTATGAGCCCAGCGAGCTACCGAGCTGCTCCACCCCGCGTCGGTAGTACTACTGTACCCGGCTCGGTGAACCTCAGGCAAATTGACTGGCCTCTGGGCGCCTGACCAGGCCCGGAACCAGGACTAAGACCAGGATCAGGCAGCGCCGTCAGGCGCCTTGGGTCGTCGGGCCGCCCACGGCCATCCAGATCTCATAGCGAGCGGGCCAGGGAGCTCCGGCCGCCTGGGTCAGCTCGTGCGACTCCTGCGTCGTGAAAAGCTTCATCACCTCAAGGGGCGAACCCCCGAATCCCGAAACCTCGGATTCCCGAGCCCCGAGTATCACGGCATGCCGACCGTCCCTGACGATGGCGGCCAGCACCGCATCGAGCTGGGACGACCTGGTCCCCTTAGCCATCCAGGCGACCGGCACGCCGCACATGCCGCGGATGACCTGGGTGAAGTTCTCGGCCAGGTGCTGGTCGACGATGACGACCGAGGAGGACCGGCCTATGGCTGAGCACAGACCGCGGACGGCCTGGGTCTGGCCCGCGCCGACTCTGTGCTGGGCCAGTCCGCCGGCGCTGGGGTGCAGGCCGCCGCCGACGCCGGAGTGGGTGAGGCCGAAGCCGAACGAGGTGGTCACGGCGGGCAGCAGCATCGCCCCCACGCAGAACGCGCCGACGAAACCCGCCGTCACTGAGCCCGCTCCTCGCTCACGGGCCCGTCGACTGAGCCAGGCGGTCGTCCAGGTCGCGAGCACGATCATGCCGGGAATCACGATCGGCACCAGCCGCCTGCTGGCCCACGGCTGATCGGGCACGGTGAACGGCTGCCACAGCACCGCCGCCGAGCCCGCGAAGATCACGGCGATCGGCAGGGCCCAGTTCAGCCCCGCACCGGACTCGTCGTTCCAGGTGAACAGCGAGCGCAGGCATCTCCTTATCAGCACGGCGGCGCCGAAGGCGGCAAGCAGGACCGTCGCGATGCCCGCGTACCAGATCACCCAGTACAGCGTGTCCTCTGAGTACAGCCTGGTCGGGTCGACGCGCAGGTGCGCGAGCCGCTGCAGCGCCGCGACGAAGTTCGCTTCAGCGTGGCCGAGGACGCCGCGCACGGTCTGCACGAACGGCCGCGCGGCGAAGTCGGCGAGCGCGACCAGCACCAGGAAGCTGGCCAGGCCGGGCAGCCAGCGCAGCGGCCGCTTGGCGAGGATCTTGCGCGTGAACCGCCCGAGCTTGGGCCTGCTCATCACCAGGAAGATCAGGATCGTGAGCCCGGCCGCACCGGCCGCGTCGTAGCCGAGCACGCGCAGCACGGGCGCCAGAGAATCGGAGAACGGGCGGGCCAGCAGATAGCCGGCAGCGAATCCGTACGCAATGCCGATAAAGATTCCTATGCAGAAAGCAACCCCGACCGCCCGTCGAGCAGCCAGAAGGATTCCGGCGACGACGATGACCGGGAGTATGTAGACGAGCGAGCCGATGCTGAGCAGGCTGGTCAGGCCCAGGGTGACTCCGCCGAGAAAGGCGAGCATGCGTTCTGGCGTCAGGCCGGTCATGATGCCGGTCGCAACCTTGCGCCACGTCAGTGTCCTGGCCCAGGCGGCGAGTCGTTTCCCGCTGGTCTTCAGGCGGGCCGCAATGCCGTGAGCAAGCCGGCCGCCGAAGGCGGCCGGCTTGCGCTTGGGCTTGGCTGGCGCTCGGTGAAGGGCGATCGGGGCGGTGATGTCGTCATCCGGGCTGGCCGGATCCGGATCGGCCTTGCTGGCATTGCCGGAGGCCCGGAAGCGGCCGGTCGCTCCGGCCGGATTGGTAGGGCCGAACGAGATGACATCGCCGTCCAGAGAAGAGGTGCCGTCGGCGGCGGCCTCTTTTGAGTCGCCCGGGGCTGATGAAGCTTCCGAACCGGACTCGCCCGGGGAGCTTCCGGAGAACACCGCCTCAGCCATTCGCAGCGTCTTGGATACCGAGTCGTCCTCAGCACGCTTCGAGGCCGGGGCTGGGACCAGGGCCGTTTTCGCAGCAACCGGCTCCAGCGCCGCCGCGCGGCTGCTCATGAGCGCGTCGACCAGCAGGCACAACCCGCCGAACAGCAGCACCTGCACCGCGGTCTCGGCGAAGGCGTCCCGGCTCGTGTACAGCTCAGGCGTCGTCACCGCGAGCACGATCGCTCCGGCCGGGGCCCACTGGCGACCGGCCAGCCGGCCGACCAGGCCGCCGAACGACAGCACCGCCAGGCCGCCGAGCACGGGGGCGATCACGGTGCCGCCGGTAATCCCGCTGGTCCAGAACCCGCCCGCCAGCAGCATCGGCAAGCCAGCCGAGACCGCCGGCACGACCGAGTTGCCTGACGCGAAGAACCCGATGCTCGACAGGTGCAGCCCGGCGTGGGCGCCGCCGAAGGCGGCCAGCGAACCCGAGATCGGCAGCGATCCGTGCTGGGCGATCCAGTAGCCGGTCTGGAAGTACGCGCCGGGCGACCGCGAGGCGATCAGCGACGGCGAGTTCCGCCAGAGCTGCCAGGCCACGAAACCGGCGGCGACTGCCGCGGTGCCGATCAGGCCGAACCACGGCATCCAGCCGCGGTCGCGTACCTTGCCTGGCAACTCGGCCGGCCAGCGGCTGGGCACGCGCTGCAGCACGTTCACGCCGACCGCGGTCGCGAGCGGCGCCGAGATCAGCAGCATCGGGACCGGGAGGAACTTGCCGACGAGCAGCAGCGGCAGGCCGGTCAGCAGCCAGGCGGCCAGCACGATCGCGGGCAGCACGGTGAGCCGGCCAAACGTCCGCCCGGCCAGGTCATGCGCTCGGCTCGACCCGGGCCTGGGACCGGCTTTCGCGGCGCGCTTGGCCCGAAGCTTGCGCATCGAGACGACGGGCCAGACCGTGCGGCCCACCCACGGCGGCAGCTTGAACCGGGCACCGCGAGGCTTCCCCCCGGGCTTGCGCTCGACTTTGGTCTGGAGGGCCGTTGCCGCTGGCCCTTGGCCCGGCGCGGCCGGGTCTTTCTCTTCCGGCGACTCTTGCTCCGGGCCGGTCACCGCCGTCCCGGCCGCCGATGGAGTCGAAGTCGATGAAATGGGGACAGCCGACTTCGAGGCGTCGCTCTTGCTGTCCACAGCCGCACCGCTACCCGCGCGATCGGCGTCAATCCCGTTAACGGCAGGGTTTTTGCCCCCAGTGTCTTTTGCCGCCCCGTCTTTGGCCGCACCGTCATTCAGGCCGCCGGAGACCTTCGTCTTTGCCGCGTCTTTCCGACGCAGCCGCCCGGTCAGCCTCGACCCGGCACTACCCGCCCGGGGTCGCCCGTCATCGGGCCGCCCAGGGGGATGCTGAGGGTCGGCCTGTGGCGACTGGGGCGAGGTCACGGGCTCCACTGTAGGCGGGGTAAGACGCGCCGCAAATGCTAGCGACGTATTGGTCATCTCACCAGCCAGGAGGGAACTTAGAGGCGGCCGACCACGTTTACTTTGGCAGTGACCCGCGGTTCGACCCGCCCGTAACGGCCGATATTTCCGTGACAACCGCGTAACATGGGCGCGACACAGCGCCGCAAGCACCACAGGCCGCAAACGTACAGCGCCGCCAGGCGATCCGGCGGCCGCGAGCCGCACTCCCCGGAGGGACCGATGCCGCCAAAGCGCCTGCGTGGCGCCGGGAACTTGCGTCACGCGGTCAAGGTCGGCCACAGCGGATTCAGCTTCAGCCGCCTGCTCGGCGCCGGCGTCTATACGAGCAAGGGCCTAATCACGGGCTGGTCGGCCATCGGCGTGACGCTCGTGCTCGTGCTCGGCACGCTCTACGGCTACGTCAAGTACCGCGACTTCTGGGACGGCATCAACCGCGTCGGCGTCCACGAGCCCGGCAAGCGCCCGCCGAAGTTTGGCGACGCGATGAACCTACTGCTGATCGGCTCGGACACCCGGTCCGGCCGTAACCGCAAGCTCGGCGGCTACGCGCAGGGGCAGCGCTCTGACACGGTCATGATCGTCCATATCTCCCCCCGCGCCGGCCACATCTACGTGATGAGCTTCCCGCGCGACACGGTCGTGCCGGTCTTCGCGTGCAACGCCGAGGCTGGCTACGGCGCGGGCCAGAAGGCGGCACCGGGTGAGGTCGAGCAGCTCAACTCGACCTTCTCCTACGGCGGGCCCGGCTGCCTGTGGCACACGCTCGAGCGGATCACGAATATCCATATCGACAACTTCGTCCAGCTGAACTTCACCGGGTTCATCAGCGTCATCGACGCGCTCGGCGGGGTCGAGGTCTGCGTGCCTGAGACGATCCATGCGACCCAGTACGACCACCTCCATCTGACGGCCGGAAAGCACTTCATCCAGGGCAAGGTGGCACTCGAGTACTGGCGGTTGCGCGAAGGCTTCGGACTAGGCTCTGACCTGCAGCGGATCCAGCGTGACCAGCTGCTGATGGTCGCCCTCGTGCAGCGGATACTGAAGATGGGCGTGTTGCACAGCGCGACCAGGACTCTCGGGATTCTGTCCGCGATCGTCCGCTCCCACGCGCTGACGACCGACGCCGGGCTCAGCCCGTCGCGGCTGGTGACGCTCGCCAGAAGCCTGGCCGGGGTCTCCAAGAAGTCCGTCCAGTTCATCGAGGTGCCGACGGTCCAGTACCCGAACAACCTGAACTGGGTCGAGTTCGACTCGACGCAGACCCCGGAGCTGTTCAACGCCGTGGCCCACGACGTCAAGGTGCCCAAGGTTCACAAGGGCAAGAAGGGCGCGGGCGGCAAGGGCAAGGCTGGCGGTAAGAGCAACGCTGGCGGTAAGAGCAAGGGCGGAGCAGGCAAGCCGGGCAGCGGCGGCAAGCACAAGCACAAGAGCAATCCGCCGCCCACGCCGCTCAGCACGTCCGCGGTCAGCGTCGAGGTGATCAACGGCGGCGGCGTGCAGGGCATCGCGGGGACCACGAGCGAGGCCCTGACCAAGCGCGGCTTCCACGTGCTCGGCGCGACCAGTGCGCCCGCCTTCACCTACGTCAAGTCGGTCGTGGCGTACAACTCCTCCGCCGACCTCGCGGCGGCGCGGACGGTGGAAGCTCAGATTCCGGGCGACGTGATGTTGCAGCAGAACTCGTCGGTGCCGGCCGGGACGATCAACCTGATCCTCGGTTCTGACTTCACGGCGCTGGGCACCCCGGGCGCGCACGGCAGCACCTCCCCAGGCAACCTGGCCAAGAAGTACAGCGGCTACTCGGCCAACACAGCCGTGTGCAAGGACTACGGGACCGCGTTCGCAACCGGATAGCCTCTGGCGGCTGGGACGCGAACCCCCGGCGATGCGTTATCGCTAAACGGGCTTTTCTCTTGTCGTGACAAAGTTTGAGCAGGTCAGGCCGTTGCGGCGAGGTTAGGCCGCAGCCGCGCTGGTTAGGACCTTCCCCGAGGAATATGGGGCACGGGGGAGATCGACACCTACCTTGGGTTCACGGGCCGCGGGGGCGGCACGGGTCCCGGGTAGTCGCCTGGGTGGCGGTCGGCGTGGCGAGCCTGCTGGTGGTCGGCGCCCTCGCGGGATACGTAGCCTTCCGCGACGTTTTCGGCAAGATCCATCGGGTGTCGGTCAGCGACCTCGGCAAGCGACCGCCCAAGTACGACAACTCGCTGAACATCCTGGTGATCGGTTCTGACACCAGGAAGGGCAAGAACGAGAAGTTCGGCGCGCACATCGGCGGGCAGCGGTCGGACACCATCTTGGTGCTGCACCTGTCCCCCGGCCTGCGCAAGGCGGTCGTGATCAGCATTCCGCGCGACTCGGTCGTGCCCGTGCTGAACTGCCCTGCGGTGGCCGGAGCGCAAGGGCAGACCGCCGCACCAGGACAAGTCGAGCAGATCAACGCGACGTTCGCGCTGGGCGGACCCGGGTGCCTGTGGAAGACCGTCGAGCAGACCACGCACATCAGGCTCGACCACTTCATGGAACTGAACTTCACCGGGTTCGAATCGGTGATCAACGACCTCGGCGGAGTCAGGATCTGCCTGCCGTTCGCGATCAGCGACCCGCACTCCAAGTTGCACCTGGCCAGCGGCGTCCATCACGTCTGGGGGGCGCAGGCACTGGCGTACTGGCGGGTGAGATACATCGGGGTGGGTTCTGACCTGCAGCGGATTCAGCGTGACCAGTTCCTGATGGCCTC
>DATNFM010000245.1:0-7342 GCA_035606435.1 Streptosporangiaceae bacterium
CCAAGTCGAAATCAACACCTGGATACAAGCCAAGCAGGCGAAAGGCAGTGGCTTGATCTTCCGGAAGGCGCTGGTAGGACCAGGAGAAGACGGTCCGGATCGCGGAGCGCGGGTCGTCCCCGCCGAGGTCGAGCAACTGCAGGCGCCGGCCCTGCTCGGCCAGTTCGCCCGCCAGGTCGGCGAGTCCGGCTCCCGGCTGCAGGCAGGCCAGCTCGGCGGCCAGCCGGAGGGCGAGCGGAAGCCGGGAGCAGCGTTCGGCCAGCATCCGCCGCCCTGGCCAGTCCGCGGCGGCGCGGGACCCGATCAGCGCGCAGAGCAGCTCGGCCGATTCGCCCGAAGTCAGCACCCCCAGGTCGATCCGCTGCGCGCCCTCCCTGACCACCAGCCCGGTCAGCGCGTTGCGGCTGGTGATGACGGCCAGGTTCCCGGCGGTACCGGGCAGCAACGGCCGTACCTGCTCCGCGGAACTGGCATTGTCGAGCAGCACGAGCATCCGTCGTCCGGCCATCAGGCTCCGGTAGCGAGCAGCTCTCGCGTCCAGGTCAGCCGGTATCTCGTGGGCCGGCACCTCCAGGGCGCTCAGCAGGCCGGCCAGCGCCTGGGCTGGATCGACCGGTTCCTGGCAGTCATAGCCGCGCAAGTCCACGAACAGCTGCCCGTCAGGAAAACGATGCGAGACCTCATGGGCCCAGTGCAACGCAAGGGCTGTCTTGCCGACCCCCGCCGGGCCGCCGAGCAGGAGCAGCACGACGGTCTTCGGCCGGTGACCGCCGGGTAGCAGCCGAGCCGTCAGCGCGTCCAGTTCCTGTCCCCGGCCGGTGAACGGGCCAGGAGCCGCCGGCAATTGCCGAGGCGGCGGCGAGATGGCCAGCCGGGCCTGGTGCGGCCCGTCGAGCAGCCCGGAGTCGGCGGCCAGGATCCGCTGGTGCAGCTCGCGGAGCTCGATGCCGGGCTCGGTACCCAGCTCCCTGACCAGGGTCTGCCGGGCATGACGGTAGGCAGCCAGCGCCTCGCCCTGGCGGCCGCACCGGTACAGCGCCAGCATGAGCTGGGCGTGGAACCTTTCCCGCAACGGAAACTCGACCGCCAGCGTCTGGAGTTCAGGCAGCAGCTCGCCATCCCAGCCGAGGTGCAGCCCGGCCTCGATCCGCCATTCGGTGGCCTGCAGGCGCAGTTGCTCCAGCCTGGAGGACTCATCTCGCTGCAGGGTCGATGACGGGACGTCGGCCATCGCCGCGCCCCGCCAGAGCCCGAGCGCTTCGCCGAGCTGCGCCGAGGCTCTGGCCCAGGAGCCGTCTCGCACCGCGTCGCCGCCCTCGCGGCACAAGCTGGTGAACCGCAGCAGGTCGACCTCGTTCTTCCCGGCGGACAGAAGATAGCCCGGGTACCTGGTAATCACCCTGGCGCCGGCCCGGGGACCGAGTACCTGGCGGAGCCGCTTCACGTAGCTGCGTAACGTGGTCGCCGCACCCGGCGGCGGCATCCCGTCCCAGACCATCTCGGCCAGCTCCCCGGCCGCGACCACCCGGCCCGCACGTACCAGCATCGCCGCCAGCAGCACCCGCTGCCGCGCGGCCGGAATCGCTATGTCCTGGTCGCCGTCATGCACCAGCATCGGCCCCAACAGCCCGAATTTCATTCAGCCTCCCGGGCAGCGTCGCCAGGTTCAGGCTTCGCGCGCCTCAGGGCCCCGTGCTGCTAGCACAGGTGCTGGCGACCCTTGGGCAGCGCACCACACCGAGAACGTCGCGATCATCGATCAGGCCGAGCTGCCTGGAATCCAGGCCGTCCGGCGCGTCACTGCGCACGAGCAACTGGCCAGCCGGAACGACCGTGGCGGCGGCTCGTTCTCTGAGGTCGGCTGGCACCGGATCACCAGCTACCGCAACGGCCCGTTTGACCAGCCACTGGACATCATGGACCCGCTGAGGCGGCGCCCGGAAGACCACCGCTTCGCCGGCTCGGTAGCCGCCGCGCCGGACGAGCAGTCGCTGGCCGCTGCGGTAAGCGGGCGCCATGCTGTCGCCTACGACCGTGATCATGATGAGCTTGCGCCTGGCCCAGGCCAAGGTCAGGCAGCCGGCCGACAGGACCAGGCCGGCGAGCGCGACCGCCTTCATGGCGTGCGCACCAGGTAGGCCAGATCGTCCCAGCGAACGAGCGCTACCGCCGCCAGCACGGCCAGTCCGAAGGCGAGGACCAGCGCGGCGCCCGTGGCGTGGCCGTGGCTCATCGGCTCGATCGCCAGGCCCGCGAGCGATTCCGCCACCAGCACGACGTTCCTGGCGATCTGGGCCGGCCCGATCGGGGCTGAGCTCGCGCCGAAACAGCGGCAACGGACCTGTCGGCCCTTCGCGACCTCCGCACCGGTCACGACCGTGAATCCGGCCAGCAGCAGCGCTCCGACGCCGAAGCCGAAGGCTACGGTCGCGGGGATGGCGAGCAGCACGACCACCACGGCCTCCAGGAGCGGGATGAGCCGCACGGCGGCGGCCCGCGCAGGCCCGGGCAGCCAGCCGATGTCGGCGAGCGAACCGGCGAACTCGCCGAACGCGGACGCGGAGCGCACCTTCGAGATGAAGGCGATGGCGAATACAAGGGCAAGGATCGTCCGCAGTGCGATCTCCACCACAGCCATGTGGTCCTCCTTCGGGTTCAGGTGGGGATCGGCCGGAGCCGGTCGTCCTGGTAGGCGCTGGCTTGCAGCGTGAACAGGCGCGCGTAGCTGCCGCCCGAGGTCATCAACTGGTCGTGGGTGCCCGCCTCGCCGATCCGGCCGGACTCGAGCACGAGAATGCGGTTCGCTTCCCTGACCGCGCTGAGCCGGTGCGAGACCAGCAGGCTGGTGCGCCCCTGCCGGCGGGTGGCGAGCGATTGGTGAATCCCGTATTCGGCCTCGGCGTCCAGGCCGGAGCTTGGCTCGTCGAGCACCATCAGGTCGGCGTCGGGACGCATGAGGGTCCTGGCCAGCACCAGCCGCTGGTTCTGGCCGCCGGACAGAAGGGTGCCCGCGTCCCCGTCGTCGGTGACGAAGCCCCGGCTGAGCATCGTGTCGTAGCCGCGAGGAAGCCGGCTGATGCTTTCGTCCATTCCCACCAGACGCGCGGCCGAGATGATTCGCTGCCGATCATCCAGCGCCGCCAGGTCCCCGATTCCGACGTTCTCCGCCGCGGTCAGGTCATAGGTAAGGAAGTCCTGGAAGGTAACGGCCAGCCGCTTGCGAAGCTCGACCGGATCAAGCTCCCGCAGGTCACAGCCGTCCCAGTAGATGGATCCGCGCTGCGGGTCGTACAGCCGGCAGAGCAGCTTGACCAAGGTGCTCTTGCCCGAGCCATTGACGCCCACTAAGGCGGTCGCCTGGCCGAACGGCAGCTCTCCGGTAACCCCGCGCAGCACCCACGGGCCATCGTCGGTATAGCGGAACCAGACATCGGCCATCGTGATGCCCTGAGCCAGCCTGGGGACCGGCCGGCCCGCCGAGGCCGGTGGCGTCCGCAGATCCGGCCCGATGTTCGCGATGGCCGTGTAATGCGGGAGCAGGCGCAGCACCGTGCCGAACGCCGCCGCCTGAGACACGGTACCCATCAGCGCGCCTTGCGTGCCGCTAGCCGCGGCCAGGAACATGACGAAGGCGCCGACGCCGACCCGGCCGTGCGCCGCCTGCACGCCCACGATCGCCGCGCCGCCGGCGGTGAACAAGGTGCCGAGCAGGTTGAGGCTGCCCTCCGTCCAGGCGATCCGGCGCTTGATCGCGTAATCGGCCGTGGTGGCATCCCGCAGCGCGGTCACCAGCCGAGTCCTGAAGTACTCCCCCGTGCCGAGCAGCCGGGCTTCCATCACCGCCTTCGGGTCGGACAGGAGCGCGCGGGTCAGGAACCACTCGCGGTAACGGCCCATCACCGCCTCGGTGGTGCGGGCTTGCTGCCGGGTCAAGAACACCTGGACCACGGCCGTCGGCGCGCAGGCGGCCAGCAGCAGCAAGATCATTGGCGGCCAGGTCACGATGAGGATGCTGGCGTAGCCCGCCACCGTCGTGCCGCTCTGCAGCACCGCGGACAGCACCGAGCTCAGCGCCATCGGGGCCTCGTCAGCTGCCTGTTCCGCCAGCCGCAGGTCGTCCTGGAAATCGGGGCGCTCGAAATGACGCAGGCCCTGGATCCGGTTCACGGCGCGGTAGAGATCGGAGGTCACGGCCACCGCGATGGTTCGCTGGCAGCCGGCCGCGATCAGCGAGGACACGTTGCCGATCCCGATGTTGAAGCCGGTCAGCAGGACGTAGACAGCGGCCAGCGCGACTATCGCCGACACCGCCGGACCGGCGTTCGTGAGCTGATCGATCAGTTCCCTCAGCATCAAGGCGGCCGCCGGCGAGATCGCGCCGGTCACGATGGCCAGCGCGATCGTTCCGATCCAGGTGGCCCGGCCCGCCCGCCAGGCCGTGGCCAGCGCGACGGAGGCCACCGAGCCCCGGCGGCGGTCGGCAGAAGCCGGCCTCACCGGTTCGCGGTCTCCAGAACTCGGCTGACCCTGGTGTCAGACGCTCGGACTATGCCGTCCTCGATCCCCAGCACCGACGGCCACCCGTCGACGCCGAAGGCCCGCATGACCGGATGCGTAGCGGAGATCTCGGCGACCCGGGTTCCCTGCGGCATGCCGGCCGCGACGTTCAGCACCGCGCCGTCCTGATCCGTCCCGTTGATCAGGACGTACATGGGGAAGGGCAACGGAGTCGGCAGTTCTCGCAGCTCCGCTATCGCCGTCTGGCACGGCTCGCAGGTCGTGGTCAGGAAGATGACGATGCTGGACGTGTCCATGAGGTTGGCCAGCGTAAAGGTGCCGCCGGTCAGCAGATCCACCTCGAAGTCGCCCACCTGGTGGCCGACGGCCGGAGATGTCTGGCCGCCGCCGCCCTGGATTTTCGATTCCAGGGCGGCGAGCCGCCGGACCACGGCGAAGCTCAGCAGCAGATCCGCGCCAGCCACGATGCCAACCAGCACGACGACCGCTATCAAGATTCCGGTCAAGTTGCCACCTTCCCTTGTTCACCCGCCACGTTCAGGCGCCATGATGCGCAAGGGATGTGGCGTCAGCGTGGCGCGCCGTCTGACCCGCCGCGCCGGAGCGATGCTGCCTGGACAGGTCGGGCAGGTCGAATGACGATTGGCCGCGACCTTCGCGCCACCGCCGCGCCACGGCGCCCGGAGCAGGCTGTAGGCGTTGGAGCCGGTGACTCCGGCTGGCCGTTCACAGGGAGGCTCAATGAAAGCAGCCATGAGCAGGCTAGGCGACGTGATGCTCGCGGCCGTCCTGCCGTCCGCCGAGGCGGGCGCCTGCTGTATTGACGTGGGTAAGAAGTGCAAGTGCGGCTCACCGTGCGGCGTCACCTGGTGCACGCAGTACTACTTCACTTGCCTCTGCGCGTGCACGACCAAGATCGGTCGCTGCTAGGCACAAACCCGTAGTCACCGGGGGCGCTGTCCGGCGCCCCCGGCCCGGTGCGCACCCAAAGCGGTAAATTACGGGTCAGCTATGTTGTCGCTGAGCGGAGCCGTGCCGATGACGCTTGAGAACGGTCGAGGTCGTCCGCGACATCGCCGCGCCGCTGCCGTCGATGGTCATCGCCGAGTTGCTGGGATTCGGCCGCGTACTGGGAAAGGGCATCACTGAACGCTACGCATGACAGGTGATGTCCGGGAGGTGGGG
Source organism: Streptosporangiaceae bacterium (assembly GCA_035606435.1). Lineage (GTDB taxonomy): Bacteria > Actinomycetota > Actinomycetes > Streptosporangiales > Streptosporangiaceae > Chersky-822. Next base: position 5,704 of record DATNFM010000245.1, read on the forward strand.
TATATGCGAATCAAGTGGCTTTACAGCCTGCTGGCCTCGGGATTGATGCTGGCGACGGGTACCGGAGTCGCCCTGGCGGCGAACACGTCGCCCGGTCACACGATCGCCGCAGCTGGCACGCTCACCATCGGGGGTACAACAAACGGCGGCGGCGGGCCAGCCGATTTCTGGAAGGTCACGCTCAGGGGCGGCGACGCCATCCAATTCATCTCGACGACACCGAACAGTTCGACGTATGTCTTCGCGTTGTACACGCCCGGCACGACCGACGCGAACTTCGCCTCGGCCACGTCATTCTCTTCGGCGACGACCAACTTCAACGGCCAGTCAGTATTCGACCTGCAGGCGCCGTACAACGGCACCTTCATCCTGGCGGTTTGCCAGGGACCGAACGTCAGCAACTTCAACTGCTCGGAAGTCGACACCGGCGGTGCCGACAACCCGATGGACGCCTACTCGTTCAAGACCTCGCTGGTCAATGGCGGCGTTTCCGAGAAGGTAGCGGCCGCCGAGACGAAGGCGGCGCCGTCGATCGCGAAGGCCCCGATCATGAGCATCGGGCATTTCGAAGCCGGCGGAGCGAATCCGGCCGACTTCTGGAAGGTCACGCTCAGGGGCGGCGACGTAGTGCAGATCGCCTCGACCACAGCGAACAACTCGACGTACGTATTCGCGTTGTATCCGCCGGGCACCAACGGTACGAATTTCCCGGCGACCACGTCGTTCTCGTCCGCGACAACGAATTTCAACGGCAAGACCGTGTTCGACCTCCAGGCGCCGTACAACGGCACGTTCCTTCTCGCGGTCTGCCAGGGACCGAACGTCAGCAACTTCAACTGCTCGGAAGTCGACACCGGCGGCGCGTTCAACCCGATGAGCCCGTACACCTTCACGACCTCCTTCGTGAAGGGCGGCATCTCTGCCAAGGTCGCGTCCAGGGAGACCAAGGCCAGCCCGAGGATCGCCAAGGCCCCGAAGATGCCGGTCGGCAACTTCGAGGCCGGCGGCGCGAATCCGGCCGACTTCTGGAAAGTCACGCTGAACGCCGGCGACGTCGTCCAGTTCTCTTCGGCCACGCCAGCGAGCTCGACCTATGTATTCGCCCTCTACAAGCAGGGCACTAACGACACGAACTTCCCGGCGGCCAAACCGGTCGCCTCGGGCACCACCAGTTTCACCGGCAAGAGCGTCTTCAGGCTAAGGGCGCCCCGCACCAGTACCTACGTCCTGGTGGCCTGCCAGGGGCCGAACGTAAGCGGTTTCAACTGCTCGGAAGTCGACACCGGCGGTGCGTTCAATCCGATGAGCCCCTACACGTTCGCGACCAGCCTGGCCGGCGGACGTGAGACCAGGACCTCACTGCGGATATCGGCGACCAGCATCAAGGTCGGCCACGAGAAAACCATTAAATTCTCTTTCAGCGTGAAAGCATTGCACGGCGGCAAGCCCACCGGGAAAGTCCGAGTCTCGGATGGCAAGAAAACCGTCTGCATGGCCAAGCTGGTCAAGGGATCGGGAAGCTGCTCCCCGGCGAGCGGCAATGCCATCCCGGCAGGCAAGTACTCAATGACCGCGTCCTACGCCGGTAACCTGCTGGGCTCAAAGTCCAGCCCGGTAACTCTCACCGTCAAGAGGTAAT
>DATNFM010000246.1:0-29932 GCA_035606435.1 Streptosporangiaceae bacterium
CACCCCCGCGGAGGCCGCCTGACCACCCGCCCCGCAACCCATAACCCATAACCCCGGCGCCCGCCCCACCACACTGACCCCGGCCACCAGCCAGGGGTCCGCTGCCGCGCGCCCCTGAACCACCCAATTACGTGTCAGTCGCCGCAACGGAGGGGAAGCCGGCGCTTGCGGCATGATCCGGTAAAGAAAACGTCATATAGCCCCGCAAAGTCTTCCGCTCGAGCCAAAGACGACCGCAAATCTTTATGAAGAAAAGAAAGAATTGCTGACCGAGGGGATTTTAGCGCATTTCCAATATTGACATTGTATTAGAAATGTATTGAAAATGTATGGCGATGCCCCATATTCACGTGCGACATATGGCTCGCGAAAGCTATGAGGAAAGGGGCTCGCCGTGCGGCGTATGGGCATGGGTCGTCACCACTACGTGCCGGCCCGGGCTGGCTGGCGGACTGGCCGGATAGGCCGCGGCCTCATAGCGGTTGTGGCCGGGGCCGGGCTTGCGTTTGGCGCGCTTGGCGGGAGCATGGCGGTCGGCCAGGCGATGGCCGCCAGCAAGCCACTGGTCGGCCACCGGGTGGCCGGGCACCGGCCGCTGTCGTCGTTCGCGGCTGGCCAGAAACACCTGCGTGGTCCAAGGCGTGCAGTACCGGGAAAGGTGCGGCCGGCCAGGCTAGTTCGGCTGACGCCTGGTGAGCGAGCCGAGTCCACGGCGATGAAGCAGGCCATCAAGACCGGTAAGCCGGTGCTGGTGGCGGCAGAGACCACGCCGACCTTGGCGGTGAAGGCCCGCCCGAACGGCCTGCTGTCGATGACGTCGAACGTCTACCCGGTTCGCGCTCAGGTGCACGGCGCATGGAGGTCCATCAACCCCAGGCTGCGCAGGACGGCCGCAGGAACGTGGTCGCCGGAGGTGGCCAGCGTGCCGGTCGCCTTCTCCGGCGGCGGGTCGGCTGGCCCCCTGGTGCGGGTGATCGGCCCGAGCGGCCAGTCGGTATCGATGTACTGGCCTGGCGTGCTGCCCAGGCCGGTGATCTCCGGCAGCGTCGCGGAGTACCAGAACGTGCTGAGCGGAGTAGACCTGCGGATGAAGGCGACCGGAATCGGTTACCAGGAGACCCTCATCGTCCGGGACGCCGCCGCTGCGGCCAGCCCTGCGCTGCGGTCGCTCGCCTTCAGGCTGCGGACAGGCCGCGGGCTGGCGCTGCGCCGCGACCCTCGCGGTGCCCTGGGCATCGTCAATGCCAAGACCGGGAAGCTCGTGTTCGCGGTCGGCCAGCCGCAGATGTGGGATTCGCGCCGCACCGGGCACCTCAACATCGCGGCGACCGCCGATTCGGCCGGGTCCGGCCCAGTCACCTCGGTGCCGGTTAGCTACCGCCTGGCTGGCACGGCGACCGCGACGATCGCCATAGCGCCCCCGCCGAGCACCCTGACCGGCAAGAACGTGCGGTACCCGCTGTACATCGACCCGGAGATCGCGCCGGCCACCAGCTTCTACGCGCAGGTGATGCAGACCCACAACGGCGCTGACACCCAGGAGTGGGACACCACCTCGGGCACGACCTCGCAGTCGGGCGGCATCACCGAGATTGGCGACTGCGGTTATACGAGCTGCATCTGGATCAACGGCGCGGGCACTCGGTTCAACGGCTACACCGACCGCGATTACTTCAGGTTCGCGACCACGAACCTGGAGAAGCGCAATAGCCAGACCGCGACGGTGTACCTGGTGACCTTCGATGATGAGGAGACGTACAACAGCCAGAACTGTACCTCGGAGCTATCGGCCGTCTACTCCACGACCGCAGGTATCTCCTCGACCACGGCCTGGGGCGGACCGCAGGGATCCCAGCTCGCCACGGCGAGTTCCAAGGCGGGCGGCGGCACGTCGTGCCCGGCGGCGAACGTCAACTTCTCGAGCAGCGCCTCGGGCAACTCGGCTCTGCTGACCGCGCTGCAGAACGTCGCGAACGCTGGCTCCTCCACCATCACGCTGGAACTTCGCGCCGCTAGCGAGACCACCGACACCCAGTACAAGCGTTACAAGGACAACCCGACGCTGACGGTGTACTACAACTTCGCGCCGCTGGCTCCGACGGCGTTGTCGGTGCAGAACCAGGTCACCTGCGTAGCCGGGACGACGTATACCTCGCTCGCCCAGCCCAAGCTGTTCGCGACGGGTACCGACAACAACCCGAGCCCGCTTCAGGTCAAGCTCAATTACACCCTGCAGACCTCAGCGGGAACGGCAGCAGGCGGCACGCTTGCCGTCCCGACCGGAGCCTCAGGCTCACAGCAGTCCACGACGCCATCGACGGCGCTGACCAGCGGAACGGCATACAAATTCGACGCAACGGCGACCAACGTCCCAGTCTCAGGTGACCACGCGACCGCGCGGACCGGGCCTGCCTCGGCGTTCTACCCGTTCACCGTGCTGACCGGTCCGGTCGCCGCGCCGGCGATCAGCAGTTCCGACTATCCGCAGGGCCAGTGGGGTCAGCCGGCCGGAGCGCCTGGGGTGTTCAGCGTGGGAACGAACGGCACTGCGAACATCGCCGGGTTCGCCTATTCGTTCGACGGCGGCGCCGGCAGCGAGCCGAAGCCGACCACCACCGACTGCAGCTACAGCAAGGACGGCGGCCTCGGCACCTCGGTCGACAGCAACGGCGACGGCCTCGGCAGCACCAGCGGAGAACTTGCCCTGGAGCAGGGCACCTCGGCTCAGATCCAGATTCCCGGCAATATCACGGCCGGCCAGCACACGCTATTCGTAGTCAGCTTCGACAAGGCACACAATATTTCGGGCGAGTCCGCTTACACGTTTTACGTTCCGCAGAATTACCAGAGCACCAGTCAGCCGGTCACCTATATCAACGGCAGTTCGCTGGTCGCCGGCGCCACCGGAACCAACGCCTCGCTGTTGGTCGCGCAGACGAACTGCTGCGGGCTGAGCTGGCGCGGCGGCAGTCAGCTCGAATTCAACGGCACCGCCAGCGGTCAGACGTTTACGGTCACATTCAGCGTGCCCGACACCGGCGTCTGGCAGCTTGGCGCGAATATGACGAAGAGCGGCGACTACGGGCAGGCGCGGATCGACCTGGATCAGGCGACCTCCGACATCAACCTCGGCGGCACCGCGGCGCTGCCGTGGGATGGCTACAGCCTGGTCGTGCGGAATTCCTACCTCGACCTGGGCACCCCGTTCCTGACCGCGGGCAGCCATACCCTGACGTTCACGATGACCGGGCAGAACGCGAGTTCGGGCGGTTTCAAGGCCGGCATCAACTACCTCACGCTGAGCCCGACCAGCCGCCAGGAAGGCGAGAGCCTCGCGCACGGAACGCCGTCGGCCGGAACGTTGGGACCGCAGTCCTTCGCTGGTACGCCGTGGTCGGACAACGACCAGCTGTTCCTGGGCAACAGCACGCTTGGCGCGCAGTTCACCGTCAGCTTCAGCGCGCCGGTCGAATCCGACTACGCACTCGGCGTCAATCTCGCTACGGCGAACGACTACGGGTCGCTGCGGTTCGACCTTGACCCCGCCACCAGCGACATCAACCTCGACAACACCGCGACCAGCCCGCTCGATGCCTACAGCACTTCAGCCAGCGCGACGTACGTCTTCCTTGGCGGCGTGCACCTGACCGCCGGGACCCATGTCCTGCAGGTCACCGTGGTTGGCACCGACCCGGCGTCAGTCAACAACAGGTACAACGCCGGCATCGACTTCCTCGAGACCGTCCCTGTGACCGGTGCCAAGGATGCCAGCTTCACCGCCGCGATGAACAACCTCGGAATCGCCAGCGACGGTGCCGCCTCGTTCGCGGGCAACTTCGACCTTACCAACACCTCCACTGGCAGGAATCTGTCGCTGCAGGCCATGCAGGCCGCTGGCATCACGCCCGGCACGGCGACCGCGTCCGGGGCCACGTTCTCGCTCAACGGCGCGAACTTCACGATGCCGCGGCTCAGCGCTAGCGGGACCACGGTGCTCGACGACAACGTGATTCCGGACGGGCAGACCATACCGTTGCCCGCGATCAAGGCAACCGACGTCGCGTTGCTCGCCGCGACCACCTGCGGCGGCACCACCGGCTCGCCCGCTGCCCCGGCCACGCTGAATTACTCCAACGGCAGCTCGAGCCAGCCGCAGGTCACCTCGGTTCCTGACTGGACCCTGGCCTTTGGCTCGGCCCAGGTCGTACTTAACCACCGGGATGCCGGCACGACGGTCATTGCCAACCCGCCGCCGCGGCTGTATGAGGTGATGCTGCCCGCGAACCCCGGCGCGACGTTGTCCTCGATCACGCTGCCGGTGTTGCCGACCACGTTCCTCAACAACGACGGCTGCGGGCCAGAGGGGCACCTGCTGCACATCCTCGCGATCGGCACCAGGCCGGTGAGCGCCGGGCAAGGTCCGGCCGGATCGGCGTGGACCGCGGCCTACGCGGGCCCGATGGACGCGGCGATCGCCCCGGCCGGCGCATCACTGAGCAACACGACGCTGCGCGAGATCATCGCCGTGACCTCGCCGGGGAGCGGCCAGGTCCGGATTCGGCTGTCGAACGCTCACGGCACGGTGCCGGTCACCTTCGACGCCGCCACGATCGGCGCGCAGTCGAGCGGCACCGCGACTGTCGCCGCTCCGGTCGCGCTGACGTTCGGCGGGTCGGCGGGCGTCACGATCCCTGCGGGCGCCGATGTCTACAGCGACCCGGTGGCGAGCCCAGGTGCGGGCAAGCTCGTGATCAGCCTGCACATCCCGGCTACCTCGACGGAAGCCTCGGTTCCGGTGCACGAGACCCCGAACTCCACGACGTTCTGGGCGACCGGAAACCAGACGGCTAACAGCGACGGGACTCCGTTCACGAACACGTTCTCGACGCTAGGCGAGTACTACGTGTCGGGGATCGAGGTCAGTGACGCCGCGGCGACGGGCGGCACGGTCGCTGTGCTCGGCGACCAGACCGCGATGGCAGCGCCGGCCTTTACCTTCGGCAACTGGGCCAGCGACCTGCCGGCCGCGCTGCAAGCCGATGGGGTGGCGCTGCCGGGCTCGGTAGCCGACGTGGCCTCCGGCGGCGCGATGCCGACGCACTGGTGGCGGATGAACGGCGCCGGGCTGGACACGACGACGACCGCGTACGACAGCGGGTCGTCTCCGACCGCGAGCCTGACGCTGGGCGGCACGGCGGCATTCGCGACCGATACCCCGACTACCGATACGACGACCGGCGCGCTGTCGCTGGACGGTACGAGCGGGTTCGCGTCGAGTTCCGGCCAGGTGCTCAGCACTACCGGCAGCTACACGGTGTCGGCGTGGGTGAAGCTGACGTCGGCTCCATCGCACAATGCCACGGTTGTGGCGCAGGACGGTGCCAGCAACAGCGCCTTCTACCTCGGTGTCCGCAGCGGTGACTGGGCGTTCTACTTCGCCGGCAGCGACACCACCGGTGCCGCGGTGACCAGCGCGACCGGCGCGGCCGTGGCGGCCAATACCTGGACGCACCTGACGGGCGTGTACAACTCCTCGACCGCTACGGCGCAGTTGTACGTCAATGGCGTGCTGGCCTCCAGCGTGGCGTTTACCGGGTGGGCATCAGCCGGCAGCCTGACCGTGGGGCGGGACAAGACCGGCGGGGTGGCAGGCGACTTCCTGCCCGGCGAGATCAGCGACGTGCGGGTGTTCAACTCGGTGCTTCCGGCCACGAGCGTGCAGCAGATCTACAAGGACACGAGCGCCAGCACCGTCTCCGCTGCTAACGCCATGAATTGGCTGCGCAACTACGTGAGCGCCGAGCCCAACCTGCGCGACGTGATCATCAGCGTCGGCGCCAACGACGTGCTGCAGGGCGCCTCGGCTAGCTCGATCGAATCGAACCTGGATTCGATCGAGAACAACCTGTTCAGCCTGGTCGCCGCGATCCAGAACTATGCGGTCGACAACGACCCGAGCACTCCGGCCGTGCAGGTGATCCTCACCACGATCGTGCCGCTCGGCTTGTCCTCGACCGATCCGCGCGAAGCGGTCAGGCAGGCGGTCAACAACTGGATCACCAATGGCAACACCACGGCTCAAGTCACCTCCGATGTGGCGACCGCTGTGGCGCAGCCGGGCAGCCCGAACCTGGTAGCCACGTCGCTGCTGTCCGGCGGCGTGCCAACCGCTCGGTACTACACCGACATCGCCAGCCAGGTCGCCTCCGACGTGTCGAATGCGATCCCGACCTTCATCAACGGTCTGTAAAGCCATGGAGACACGCATGACGAGCTGGGCGAAGCGGTGGGCGAGCGGAGGCGTGCGGCTCGCGCTGATCGCGGGTCTTGGGATGTCGATGAGCGGCTTCGCCGCGCAGGCGGCGCCGGCGGCTTCGGCGGGGCCGGCTGCCCGGCACTGGCGGCCCGCACCGCAGAAGGTCAAGGTCCTGCCGAGAGCGCTGCTGCACCCGACGGTGCTGGCGCATCGGATGCCGAAGGTCCCTGAGGGACCCCGGCCTGCGAGGACGTGGCCAGTCGCGGGAACGGCGAATCTCACCTTCGGTCAGCGAGGCCGCGGTGCCGGAGCGGCGGGGCCCGCCGTGGTGCCGGGCGCGCGGGTGCGGGTGTTCGGTCAGGCGCAGGCGCGCAGGCTGGGGATCTCGGGTGTGGTGCTCAAGGTGTCGGCGACGGCTGGTCCTGGCGGTCTGGTGTCGGTGGGGCTTGACTACTCGAAGTTCGCGAACGCGGTCGGTGGTGACTTCGCTGACAGGTTGCACCTGGTGGAGTTGCCTGCCTGCGCGCTGACGACGCCACGGGTGGCGAGATGCCAGCGGCAGACGCCAGTGGACTCTTCTCTTGAGCCGCGTCGCGAGGTGGTCTCTGGCGCGGTGATGCTGGGCTCGCCGGGCCAGGCGACGATGGCTGGTCCGGCTGCGAGGCTGGTAGCGCCGTCGGCCGGGCGGTCTGTGGTGCTGGCCGCTGTATCCGGCCCGTCGGGCAGCAACGGCGACTTCACCGTGTCCTCGCTGTCGCCGAAGGAGACGTGGGCAGGCGGCGGGGCGGCCGGTGATTTCACCTGGTCCTATCCGATTCAGGTGCCAGATCCCGCCGCCGGCATAGCCCCCACGGTGGCGCTCGATTACGACTCGTCCAGCGTGGATGGCCGGGTGGCGTCGACGAACAACCAGTTCGGCATGGTCGGCGAAGGCTTCACGCTGTCCTCGGACAACTACATTGAGCGGACCTATCCGGACTGCGCTGACGATCCGGAGGGCGCGGTCACGGGCAAGTTCGACGACTGCTGGGCCGGCCAGGTCGTCACGATGAGCCTGAACGGCGCGTCGACGCCGCTGGTGATCAACAGCGACGGCACCTGGCACGAGCAGGCGGACAACGGCGACCGCGTGCAGTACCTGACCGGCACGGCGGCGGACACCGGGAACGGCACGCATGACAACGGGTACTGGGTTGTCACGACGCCCGACGGCACCCGGTATTTCTTCGGCAAGAACAAGGGACCCGGGTGGGCAACCGGCGACGCGGTCACGAACTCGGCGTTCACGGCACCTGTCTACGGCCCGCACTCGGGTGACCCGTGCTTCTCCTCAAGCGGATTCGGGTCTTCCTCGTGCCCGCAGGCGTGGCGATGGAACCTCGACTTCGTGATCGACGCCAACGGCAACGCGATGGCGTACTACTACCACCAGGAGACGAACTACTACGGAGCCAACGGCGCCACGACCGGGGTGCAGTATGTCCGAGGCGGATACCTTACGCACATCGACTACGGGCTGCGTGATGAGGCCGGCTCGATCTATGGCCCGGCCAACGCGCCTGACCAGGTGGTATTCAACCCCGATCAGCGGTGCATTCCGACCTCGACGTTCGCGTGCAACGCGTCCCAGTTCACCTCCGCCAACGCGGCGAACTGGCCGGATACTCCCTTCGACCAGCAGTGCTTGTCCGGCGCGACGTGCAACAACCATTCTCCGACGTTCTGGTCCCAGTCGCGGATCGACAAGATCACCACGCAGTACTGGAACGGCACCACCTACGTGCCCGTGGACGTGTACTCGTTCGGGCAGGGGTTCTCGACTCAGGGCGACCCTGAGCTGATCCTGAACTCGATCACGCGAACCGGGTTCCAGGCGTCGGGCACCTCGCTGGCGCTGCCACCGGTGCAGTTGTCGTATCAGCTGATGGACAACCGGATTCCGGGCGTCAACGCGCTGCCGTCGATGGCGCACTGGCGGCTGACGAAGATAGAGGAGGAGACCGGCGAGCTGATCTCGGCCACGTATTCCACCGGTTGCACGGCCGCTCAGATCCCGGCTGATCCGTCGACGAATAGGACGCTGTGTTATCCCGTGAAATGGGCTCAGCCCGGTGACCAGAACACCACGCTGGACTATTTCGACAAATATCTAGTGTCCCAGGTCGAGGTGCAGGACGGCACGACGGGCGACCCGGCGCAGCTGACGAAGTACAGCTACATCGGCAATCCGGCCTGGCATTACGACGACAACGAGGTGCTCAAGGCCAAGGACAGGACCTGGGGCCAGTTCCGAGGCTTCGCCCAGGTAAACACCCTGTTCGGCAACACCGCCAACACCACCAATGGCACCGCGGATGCGCAGGCGCTGACCGAGACCCGGTACTTCCCTGGCATGAACGGGGACACCACCGCAACCGGCGGTACCACCAGCGGGGTCACGGTCACCGACTCGCTCGGCAACGCCTACACCGACGCGAACGCGCTCGCCGGGCAGGAACTGCAGACCCAGACCTTCAACGGGAACGGCGGACCCGAGATCAGCGCCGCCATTACCGTCCCGTCGGTGGTCGCGACGACTGCGACAAGGACGCGGACCGGGCTGCCTCCCCAGCAGGCCACGATGGTCAGGACCAGCAAACAGGCGACATACGCCGATCTCGCCGGAGGCGGCACCCAGCAGCGGCAGACCGTCACCACCTACGACAGCGCCGGCCGGGCCGTACTCGATGACCAGAGCGGCACCGGCATCCCGCAGACCTGCACCCAGACCACCTACGACGACAACACGACCGCCTGGCTCAGGGACCCGGTCAGCGAGGTCATCGTCGCTAGCCAGGCCTGCCCAGCCACGCCAGGCAACCTGACGGCGGCCGACATCATCAAGGACACCAGGACCTACTACGACGGCTCGACGAGCCTGACCGCCGCGCCCACGGCCGGGAACCCGACGATGGTCACCGAGGCGACCGCGAACAATGCGGGAACCTTGACCTTCGCGACCCAGAGCACGAATGGCTACGACGCCTCTGGCCGGGTGACCTCGTCCGGCGACGGCCGAGGCGACATCACGACCACCGCCTACACCCCCGCCGGCGGCGGGCCGCTCACCCAGTTCACGACGACGAACGCGCTCGGCCAGACGGCGACCAAGGTGCTCGATCCCGGCCGAGGCTCCGTGCTCTCCGAGACCGACGCGGCCGGCTACCTGACCACCGCGACCTACGACCCGCTCGGCCGGCTGACCGCGCAGTGGGATCCGGGCCGGTCGCAAGCGAACAACGACGCCGCCAGCACGACGTACTCTTACGCCGAGACTCAGGCTGCGCCGCTCGCGGTGACTACTAACACGCTGGTGGACTACGGGACGGGCACCAACTACGTCACTTCGGTCGCGATCTATGACTCACTCGGCCAGCCGAGGCAGACTCAGATCGCCACCGAAGGCGGCGACACGGTCGTCACCGACAGTTTTTACGACAGCCACGGCTGGACGGCGGGAACGAACAACAAGTACGTCGTCACCGGCAACCCGTCGAGCGCGCTGGTCACGGTTGCGCCGTCCGCCGTCGATGACCGCACCATCTCGACGTATGACGGCGCCGGCCGGGTGATCAACCAGCAGGACTACAACGGCACGACCCTGACCGACTCCACGCAAACTGTGTACGGCGGCAATCAGGTGACCACGATCGACCGGGACCCGGCCGGTACCGCGATGGGCACCCCGTCGGCGACCGTGACCAACGTGCTCGGCCAGCCGACGGAGCAGATCCAGTACGCAGGAGCGCCCACCGTGACGGGCTCGGTGATCACGGGCGGCAGCCCGCAGGTCACCACCATCGGCTACGACGCCGCCGGCGACAAGATCTCGATCAAGGACCCGGCCGCGAACACCTGGTCCTACACCTATGATCTGCTTGGCCAGCAGACCAAGGCGGTTGATCCGGACGCCGGTACCACGATCACGGGATATGACGCGGCCGGCAACGTCGCCTTCACCACGAACGGCGCCGGCGTATCAGACAACTTCCTTTTCGACGGCCTCAATCGCAAGACCGCCGCGTACACCGGCTCGACCACGCAGGGAAGCGGTACTCAGATCGCGACGTGGACCTGGGACACCCTGAAGAAGGGGCTGCTGTCCTCGCAGACCTCGGTGACCGGTGGCGTCAGCTACAAGACCGGCATGCTCGGCTACAACTCAGCAGGCGACGTGACCGGGACCTTCGTGACGGTTCCCGTCGGGCAGCCGCTGGCCGGCACCTACCGCACGCAGTACGCGTATTCGACGACCGGCCTGATGAGGTCGATGACTCCGGCGGCGGCCGGCGGGCTGCCAGTCGAGTCGATTACTTATGCTTATGACAAATTCGGCAATCCGGTATCAGAGTCTGGGTTCGACAAGTACGCCTCGGGCGCGGTCTGGACGCCGTTCGGGGAGATCTCGCAGATCGAGCTAGGGTCAGGACCTTCCTCAGCCGCACTGACGTACTCCTATGACCCGCAGACCCGGAACGTGACCGGAATCAACCTGAGCGACCAGCAGCCGTCGCCGCAGGTCGACAACGTCGCTTACAGCTACAACGCCGATCAGCAGATTACGCAGATCGCCGACACGCAGGGAGCGACCGGGGCGCCGGTCGAAGACCAGTGCTTCTCCTATGACGGGCTGAGCCGGCTGACGGCAGGCTGGACCTCGTCCAACGCGTGCGCCACCAACCCGGCCACGGCGGGCAACGGCACGGTCACCGGCCCCGAGCCGTACTGGCAGTCGTGGACCTTCGACCCCGAGGGCGACATCCTCTCGGCGACCAGCCACGCTCCGGCGGGTCAGTCCAGCGGCGATACCACCACCACGTATCACTATGCAGCCGCCGGCCACGCCCACGCCGTCTCGTCCACCAGCGTGGCCAACACGGTGACCGGCAGCCTGCCCGCCACCAGCTTCGGCTACGACGGCGCCGGCGATACCACCACCCTCGGCAGCCAGACTCTGACCTGGGACCCGAACGGCCAGCTCGCCACGGCCGGCACGGCGACCGCGGCGTCCAGCTACGTCTACAACGCGGACGGCGACGAGATCGCCGAAGCCGATACCAGCGGCGGCACGACGACGACCACCTTGTACCTGCCAGACGAGCAGCTCACCACCGACGGAACTACCACGACGGGCGAGCGTTATTACAGCTTCGCCGGGAAGGTGATCGGCGAGACCAGCCCAACGACGCTGTACTGGCTCGCCGGCACGAACCAGGGCACCATGACCACCGCCGTTGCCGCGTTCAGCCAGTCCACCGTCGTCCGCCGGGCCTCGACGCCCTACGGGACGATGCTGACCGGCAGCGGCGTCTGGCCGGACAACAAGGGCTTCCTCGGCGACCCGGCGCATTCGGCGATCGGCCTGGTCGACGTCGGCGCCCGCAAGTACGACCCGGTCACCAGCCTGTTCATCAGCGTCGATCCGATCTTGTCCCCTGCTAACCCGCAGACCATGACCGGTTACACCTACGCAGCGGACAATCCCGTGACCGGCAGTGACCCCAGCGGCACGGTCACGGTCGACGACAACGGTTATGTCGTCATCCACCCTTACGACGGCGGTGGCGGCGGCTGCTCCCGGTACTGCGACGGCAACATCCCGATCGGCAGAGTTCCCAAGCACAGCGCCTACAGCGACGGCACTTACACCAACAATGGCTATGTTGGCTATGGGCACGTATCCCATGGCGGCGGCGGATTCCACATGCCGCACTGGCTGACGTCGGGCCTGCATAAGGTCAGCCACGTCATCTATCACGCGCTCCCGATGATCGTGGCAGTCGCCACGGTCATCGGCTGCTCGGTCGGGACCGATGGTGCTGGACTCGTGGCGGGTGCCTGCTTCGGGGCGGGCTTCGCGGTCTACGGCTACCTGCACAGTGCCATTGACTCCGGCAAGTGGGCTTCTGGCGAGGACTTTAAGGCAGCTGCTGATGGCGCGGCATTCGGCGCGTGCATAGCGGTCACGGCCGCGGCCTGCGCGGGTGTCTCCGTCGGGGCGACTGCCTTTGACTACGGTACGGACGTGCACGCCAACCATGAGTGGGGCGGTGCCAACTTGCTTAACGCGGGCAAGGGACTAGCCCTGGACGCGGCCGGGTTCGGGGCCGGCAAGTTCTTCGAGAAAGGCATAGACGCCGGGAAGGTGCTCGAAAAGGCCGGGTCGGTACGTGCGCTCTTCGCGGGAGGCGGTTCGATGCCGTTGCGCGAACTTGAGCCAGGTGCGTTCGGGTTCGCGGTGCGGCTGACGGGCAGGCTCACCCAGACGGGCCTCACCAACCTAGGTCGCGGCATTAACTACCTTTGGGGAAGGGCTACCTGCGTCAACCCCATCGTGTGCGGCTGGTAGGCATGGATCGCAGCCAGGCAGTAGCCAACCCGGTGGCCAGGTGGCTGGCCAACGACTCCTTCCGTGCGCGCCCGCCTGACCTGGCTGTGTTCCGCTATCGATCGATGGCCTTGCTCCCTTACCTGGTCTGCATGGCCGGCTTGTGCTTCGTCGTGACGTGGATGATCTCGACGCCGGCGGTGTACGTGTCCGACCATGTGGCACTGCCCATCGTCGCCTGGGTGCTCGGATGCGTGCCCTACCTGTTCTGGGCAGGTCTCGCGGTCCGAGTGCGGCCTGACGGCCTGCTACTCGACAACCTGCTGGTGCGTCGAATGATCCCGTGGGAGCGGCTCGCCGGGGTGTTCGTTGAGCCCGGCCAGGGAATGTTCGCCAGGCTTGACGACGGCCGGACGGTGAAGTCGGCGGCGTTCGGCCGGTCGCTGGCCGACGCGCTGGACGGGCAGCAGCACCTGCGTCATACCCTCGGCCAGGTGCGCTCGGCGTGCCAGGACGCGCGTACCGGGCGGGCGCAGCTAGATCCCGCGCCGCCCTATAGGCGCTCGCTCCATATCCCGTGGCGCGCGCTGCTGGCGCTCCTGGCACTTTTCGAGTGCGTCTCGTGGATTGCCTTCGCCGCGCACGGAGGCTGACGTTAGCGGCGGACAGCCTCAGGCTAAAACCTAAAAACCACCAACCTATTTTTCAGAAAAAAATGCGGTGGTCTTTTCCTTCTGAACCTGAGCCCGGTCTCCACGCGAACGTGTTCGTGCCGCGTGCCAGCTGATGTCAGGGAGGTGCCCGGTTTATGTGAACCAGATAGGCTCGCGGCATCGGTTGACATGCGGTTCGCGAGGCGGCAGTGACCACGATCGACTTCCAGGTACTTGGAGAGTTCCAGGTCCTGGTCGGGCAGGACCCGGTCCCGCTTGGTTCGCCGAGGCGGCGCGCTTTGCTGGCTGTGCTGCTGGCCTGCGCGAATGAAACCCTGGCCGCCCCTTCGCTGATATCCGAGCTGTGGCCAGAAGGCCCGCCGCGTAACGCGCTGGCCAATCTGCGGACCTACGCCAGCGACCTGCGGCGCACGCTGCCCTCCGACCTCGCGGCCCGGATGTCCACTCGTAACGGGGGCTACCGGCTACAGGTACGGCCTGGGGAATTCGACCTCTGGCGGATGCGGCAGGCTTTCCGTACCGCCCGGGAGGCGCTAGACCGCGCCGATCCCGCTGCCGCGGTCACCGGACTTGAGCCGCTTGAGCGGGCGCTCACGACCGGCGGCGCGTTCGCCGGAGTCGTAGCTGGGCCGATCCTCGAGGCCGCGCGATCTGGCATCGCCGACGAGTGCCGTAAGGTGCTCGAGGCCTACTTCGAAGCGTGCATCATGGCTGGGACGCACACCGACGTGGTCGCCGCACTGCGGTCGCACGTACGTCGTCATCCGCTGGGAGAGCACGGTTACGCGCTGCTGATGGCGGCGCTGGCCCGGGCGGGGGACAATGCGGCGGCCCTTGAGGTGTATCGGCAGGCGCGCCGGCTGCTCGTAGCCGAGCTCGGCATCGAGCCCAGCGCCGAACTGCAGGGCATGCAGAAGTCGATCCTGCGCGGCGAGGCCAGGCCCGCCCCGGCGTCCGGCGTACCACCATCGGCGGGCAGCCAGGGCCCGACCCTGTTCCGGCCGTTCCAGCTGCCGCCGGACCTGCCAGATTTCTCTGGTCGGCGCGAGGCCGTCAAGAATGCGGCCGAACTGCTCCGCGGCGGCTCGTCCGGAGCGTGGCCCGCGGTCGCGTCCATCACCGGCATGCCGGGAACCGGCAAGAGCACGCTCGCGGTGCACGTTGCGCACAAGCTGCGTGGCGAGTTTCCCGACGGGCAGATCTACGTCGATCTCGCCGGAGACAATCTCGGCGCGGTCGATCCGCACAGCGCTATCGGTCAGGTGCTCGCCGGACTTGGCTTCGCTCCCGCGGCGATACCTGCCACCCTGACGGAACGGACGGCCGTTCTGCGGTCATTTTGCGCGGGCCGCCGACTGCTTCTGGTCCTTGATAACGTGCGGACTGCCGAGCACGCCCTGCCATTGTTCCCGGCCAGTCCGAGCTGCGGGCTGCTGATCACCAGCCGCGCCCACCTGGCCGGCTTGAAGTCGTGGCCGAGCGTCGAGCTGGCGCCATTTGACCATGACGATGGTGTGGAGCTGCTCGCCCGCATTGTCGGCCCAGCACGCGTGCAAGCGGAACCGGGCGCGGCGGCTCGCGTCGTTGAGCTATGCGCCGGATTGCCGCTCGCCATCCGCATCGCCGGCACGCGCCTTGCCTCCCGCGACCACCAGCCGCTCAGCTGGCTTGCCGCCAGGCTCGACGACGAACAGACCCGCCTCGACGAGCTCGCCATCACGGGCGCTGCCCTGCGCAGCAGCTTCGACCTGGTGTACCGCGGTCTCGACGTGGAACACCAGCGCGCGCTGCGGATTCTCGGCATGCTCGACATTCCGGACTTTGGCGCCTGGATCGCGGCCGCGGCACTCCAGAACTCTGTCCGCGAGGCTGAGGACATTATCGACGGCCTCGTCCAGGCCCGCCTGCTCACCGTCACGGCCGGCCGGGCGCTCGCGGTTCCGCGGTACCGCTTCCACCAGCTCGTCCGGCTGTACATACGCGATCTGGTGGCAGCCGCCGAATCGCCTCAGGTGATCGCCGATGCGGTGTCCCGCGCCTACCGGGCCTGTCTCGCCGCCGCCGCCCAGACGGATCAACGGCTGCGCTCCCACGTTCCGCTCCTCACCAGCGACAGGAGCACCGCCCAGGCTAGCCAGCTCCTGGACGGGATCGAGCCGGCGGCCTGGTTCGCCAACGAACAGGCGACCCTCGTCGCCGTCGTCCACGGTGCCGCAACGCGCGGCTGGCACGATCTGACCTGGGACCTGGCGCTCACCTTGCAGCGGTTCCTCGAGTCGCACCACCACTTCGGTGACTGGCACGACGTTGTCACTGCGGGCCTGTCGGCCGCGCAGGCTAGCGGTAACACCCTCGCCGAGGCGGCGATGCTGTACAGCCTGGGCGAGGCGCAGGCGGTACAAGATGACTACGCCAGTGCGGCCGAAACGTTCCGCGCCGCGCTGGATCTCGCGTCGGGTCCTGGTGCGTCCGAGCAGCGCGCCCGCGCCAGGGTGCTGCTCGGCCTCAGCGATGTCCACAGGGCGCGAGGCCAGCTTGACGAGGGCGCCGCAGCCGCACGATCGACGATCGAGATCGTCGATGGCCAGCTGGACCCCGGCGTCGCCGCCGAGGCATGGATGGCTCTGGGGAGTATCGAGTACCGGCAAGGCGATCTCGCCGCCTCCCGCGTCAGCTTCCAGCACGCGCTTGAAGGCTTCGTCGCCACAGGTGATCGCATGAACCAGGCGATCCTGCTGGTCAACATGGGCACGACAGACGGAACTGCGGGCCGCCCCGAGGAGGCCGAGCGCTGCTTCCGGCAATCGGCGCTTATCTGCCAGCAGATCGGATTTCGTAACGGCGAGGCCTTCGCCTACACCTCGCTCGGCGGGATGCTGCGCCGCCACGGCGACTACGTCCGCGCCGAACAGTCACTCCTGGCCGCGCTCGCCCTGGTGCGCGACTATGCCGACACGCTCACCGAGAGCAAGATAGTGACCCACCTCGGTGAACTCTACCGGGCCAGCGACCTCGACCGATCCAGGGAGCACTTCACTCGCGCCGTCGACCTGCTGTCCTCAGGGCAGATGCCGGTCAATCTGGCCGATGCGCTCGCTGGCCTTGCCGAGACTGAGGTGTCGGCCGGCGACCACGCCGCGGCACGTACGGCGTGGACCAGGGCCATCAGCGTCCTGGCACCGGTCGACGCCAAGCACGCGGATGAACTTCGCCGGCGGCTCGCCACGCTTGCTGAGCATTAGTCGGCGTGGCCGGGCGCGGCGGCGGCGACCTCCAGCGGCCTGTGCCCGGTGACGGCTGGCCGGCCGGGAGCCAGCTCGGCGGCCGCATCCTGACCGGGCCGGGCGGGCGGTGCTGCCTCCAGCAGCAGCAAGGCGACGTCGTCATTGAGGCGGCGCCGGGCGTGCGAGAGGAGCCGGTCGAGCAGCCCGTCCACGGCTGCCTGCAGGTCCGGGTGCCTCAGCGTGTCCAGGCAGTCTTCGAGCCTGAAGTACCGGCCCTCCCGGTCGCGCGCCTCGAGCAGGCCGTCGGTGTAGAACAGCAGCCGGTCGCCCGCGCTGACTGAGAACGTGGATGGCCGCAGGTCGGGGTGCAAGCCGAGCGGCTTTGCGTACGTACCCGGGGTCAGCGCCCGCAGTTCGCCATCGGCCGCGAGCCGCAACGGCGGCGGGTGCCCGCAGGTCACGAGCTGAAGCCAGCCGCCCGGGTCCAGCTCAGCGAATACCGCGGTCACGAAGTCCTCCTCGCCCGCGGCACGCGTGACGGACTGGTCCACGACCCGGGCGACCTCAGGCAGCGACAAGCCCGGCTGGGCACAGGCGTCGCGGAAGCTGGTCATCGCTATGCTGGCCAGCCGCACCGCCGGAAGCCCCTTTCCGCGGGTGTCACCGACAAGCCAGCGAGGGTGCACCGGATCGGCGACGACCTCGAGCACGTCGCCGCCCACCCGGGCCTCAGCCGAGGCTGAGACATACCGCGAGGCCAGCCGGCCCGCCGTGACAGCCGTCGGCACCTCCCGCAGCAGCGCGCTCTGCGCTACCCGGGCCACGGCCCGGACCTGGCCAAGCCGCCGCTGCGCCGCGGCGCGCAGAACCGCGTTGGCCACAGCGAACGCAACCAGGAGCATCAGAACGCCCAGGTGCGCGAGAGCCATCCGCAGCGAACCCGGCCCGGCCAGGCCAAGTCCCACGCCCAGCACCAGCGTCCAGCCCGCCAGCACCGCCGTGATCCGCGGAGACAAGACCAGGGACGCCAGCAGCGGCCCGACAGCGAGCCACGCGGCGGCAACCACCCCGGGGCCCGCGGCGTACACCAGCACGGCGCTCGCCGTGATACTCACCAGCAGCGCAACCGCGAACACCAGCCTCGCGTTCCGGCCCGGCAAAGTAGCAGGCCCCGACGCATCGAGCGCGATCCCGCCCGTACGACGCGCCACAGACCGGCTCGCCCGTCGCGCGAACGTCCTGATCCCCGCCACGAAGGCCGCCATCCAGCTGTCCCGCCCCTCCCGCTCCGGCCACATACCTGGCCACTATCCGGCAACTACCTCAGCGGAAGCTGACCACAACCTCAAAGCAGCATCTCGATCGACGCACCGGCTGTTGCCGCTGGCTTCTGGGTCGGGTCTAAGGCAGGTGCCAGCTCTGGTTGGTGTTGCCGGTGCAGTCCCAGATCTGCAGTTGGGTGCCTGGTGTGGTGGAGAAGTTGGGGTCGTCGAGGCACTTGCCGGATTGCGGGTTGAGCAGCGCGCCGTCGGATTGCGGGATGAAGACCTGCGCCCCTGTGTTATTGCAGGTGTAGAGGTCCACCGTGGTACCGTCGGCGGTGCCTCCGGAGTTGATGTCCAGGCACTTGCCTAGCGCCTGCAAGGTGCTGCCGGCCTGCACGACGGTCCACTGCTGAGCGTTGGTGCTGTTGCAGGTATACACCTGTACCGGAGTGAAGTTGGCCGGATTCGCGCCGCGGACATCGACGCACAGCCCGCCGAAGCCGGTGATCGGCCCGGTCGGATTCCCGCCGGTGCCACCGCCGCCGGTGGTCGTGTACGCGGCGACGTAGGCCACGGTCATCGTGCCGCCCGAACTGGTCGAGCTGGTCGGCGTGGTGCAGCCGCAGACGCCGTTCGGGAACCCGCCGCCCATGGCCAGGTCAAGAAGGATGGACAGGTTGTGGTCGAACGCGGCCTGCCAGGTCGACGTGCCTACCTGGCTCTCGGTCACGCTGAAGTACTGGTTCCCGTCCAGGTAGAAGGTGATCGACTCGGCGGCCGTGTTCGTTCTGTTCAAGATCATCGTGTACGTGTGGAAGCCGCTCTGGCAGCCTCCGCATGAGGTCAGGCCGCTGCCGATGCCGTTGGGCTCGTTGCACGGGCCGCCGGGAAAAGTGCCGCAGTGAATGGTGCCGGCGAGTTCGCTCAGCGAGTTGACGTCCTCCATGATGTCGATCTCGCCGTTCTCCGGCCACTGGCCGGGGCCGAGCATCCAGAAGGCCGGCCAGTAGCCGAGCCCGCCCGCTGGCTGCTGGATCGAGGCGGTGACCTCCAGTTCGCCGCCCGCTGGCGCCCCGACGTTGGCGCTGGTGGTCTGGACGCGGCCAGAGGTCCATGAGCTGCCGCTGCCCAGGGCCGTGAGGTCGAGGTTGCCGCTGCCGTCGAGGTGGACGTTGCTGGTCGAGTTCGTCATCGTCTCGATCTCGCCGGTACCGAAATTTGATCCCGGGCCGGTGTCGTACATCCACTGTGAGTCGATACCTGACCCGGCCGCGCCGTTGAAGTCATCGCTGAAGACGGTCGACCAGCCGGCTGGCGGCCCGGGTACTGCGTCAGGCGCCGCCAGGACGGCTGGCGCCGCGCGGCCGGTCGGCGTGGCGACAGCGGCTGATGCGGCTGGCAGGGCCGACAGGCCTAATGCGACCGCGGGCGCGACGACAGCCAGGGCCATGAGCCGGCCAGCAAGGGGCCGCGCCCGCAGGGCACGCCTGACATCTAGTTGAGCTCGGAGTGATCTGCCGGTCATCCTTGCGGCCTCCTTACCGCCCCCCTGACAAAATAATAGGAAAGTTTCCTATTAGTAAGGAAACGTAACTCCGTGCGCGTCGTGAGTCAACGCCAGGTCAGGCGCGTGGCTGTGACCCGAGCAGTCTCCCGCCTCGTGTCTTACCTGGTTCGCTACGCGGATTTATGCCGAGGTCATAGAAATCAGGGCGAATCATGCTTGGAAACGGGATCTTGCGTGACAGCGGCAACGGCTTGACCGGCAGCGATTCTTGGGCGTTTCGGGCAAATTGTCCTGCTGTTAGGCTTGCCAGAACGCGGTCAGGAGGGGGACACGGACCGAGAGGGGGCAACGATGTTCACGCGAATTGTGACTTTCACCGGGGCCAGCGATATCGATGCTGGCGTGAGGTACCTGCAGGACACGGCCGCTCCGCTGCTGCACGGCCAGAACGGCTTCCGCGGCGTCACGGCCAGCGCCGACCGATCCGGCGCGGTGCTTAGCGTGCTATCGCTCTGGGCGACCGAGGCGGACCGGGACGCCAGCGAAAGCTCCGTGATCAAGGCCCGCGACGAGGGGCAGCGGGTGACCGGCGGCGACTTCGCGGTCGAGCGTTTCGAGGAACTGCTGCTGGAGGTCAGGGCGCCCCGTCAGCGGGCTGCGCAGCGCGGGGTAACCTTCGGCGAGGAGAACAAGCGCGAGATCGTCTTCCTCGACCTGCCTTAGGCGGGCCCGGCGGGCCTGCTCAGCGGGATTTCGGGGGCAGTGACTGCGGGCATGGTGCGATCCGTGGTGCCCCTGCCCCGTATCCGCATGCACTTCTATCGGGCAGCTCCCAGGCACCGGTCCCTCCAGGAGCTCCCCGCCGAACATGGCCTCGGGAAACCACGCCAAGACAAACGCATAATTTTATGCATAAAAATTTGTTGGGGGTGATCGCCTGGCGATTGTGTGCATCCAACGGGTGACCCGCCGGATCTTGACAAGTTTTTCGCTCGACGCGAGTCTGTATATCGAGTGATTGTGTACAAAGTCGGAGCAGCTCGCCGTGGTCGTCAGCACGGTGTACCGCAGGCACGGCACGCAGGGAGGTCCTGATGGGCCGCACACTCGCCGACAAGGTCTGGGACGACCACGTAGTGCGCCGCACAAGGGGCGAGCCAGACCTGCTCTACGTCGACCTGCACCTCGTGCACGAAGTGAGCAGCCCGCAGGCATTCGAAGGGCTACGGCTGGCCGGGCGTACGGTGCGCCGCCCTGACCTTACGATCGCGACCGAGGACCACAATGTCCCGACGACCGACGTCGACCTGCCCATCGCCGACCCCGCCTCCCGCGCTCAGGTGGAGACACTTCGCGAGAACTGCGCCGCCTTCGGCATCAGGCTGCACCAGATGGGGGCCGCCGGTCAGGGGATCGTGCACGTCATTGGCCCGCAGCTAGGGCTAACGCAGCCAGGAATGACGATCGTATGCGGGGACTCCCACACCTCCACCCACGGAGCATTCGGCGCGCTGGCGTTCGGCATCGGAACCAGCGAGGTGGAACACGTGCTGGCCAGCCAGACGATCCTGGCGACCCGGCCCAGGACCATGGCGATCACCCTGGAGGGCGCGGTGCCCGACGGCGTGAGCCCCAAGGACCTGATCCTCGGGATCATCGCCCGCATCGGAACCGGCGCCGGCCAGGGGCACATCGTGGAATACCGGGGCGCAGCGATCCGGGCAATGTCGATGGAAGGCCGTATGACCGTATGCAACATGTCGATAGAGGCCGGTGCCCGGGCCGGCCTGGTCGCCCCGGATGAAACTACGTACGCCTACCTGCGCGGGCGGCCGCACGCGCCGGCCGGGGCGGACTGGGACGCGGCCCAGGCGTATTGGAGCCTGCTGCACAGTGACGACGACGCGGTTTTCGGCAGCGAAATCGTGATCGACGCTGGTGAGCTGTCACCGTATGTCACCTGGGGAACCAACCCGGGCCACGGCGCGCCCCTGGCAGGCCGGGTACCAGACCCGGAGTCATTCACCGACCGCGCGGCGCGAGCAGCAGCCGAGCGGGCGCTGGCCTACATGCGACTCGCTCCCGGCACGCGGTTGCGCGACATCTCCGTCGACACCGTGTTCCTCGGCTCATGCACGAACAGCCGCATCGAGGACCTGCGCGCCGCCGCCAGCATCCTGCGCGGCCGGCGAGTGGCTCGCGGCGTGCGGATGCTGGTGGTGCCGGGGTCAATGCAGGTCAAGGCACAGGCCGAGGCCGAGGGCCTGCATGAGGTCTTTCTCGCGGCCGGCGCGGAGTGGCGGGCGGCAGGCTGCTCGATGTGCTTGGGCATGAACCCCGACCGGCTCTCGCCAGGACAGCGCGCGGCGTCTACCTCTAACCGCAACTTCGAAGGCCGCCAGGGCGAGGGGAGTCGCACCCACCTGGTCTCGCCGCAGGTAGCCGCCGCTACCGCCGTCACCGGGACGTTGACCGCGCCTGCCGACCTGCCTCCCGGCTGATTCCCGACGAACTCGGCGTCCTGGCGCTCACTGAGAGTCCAGGGGCGGATTATGTATACATAAGGGGCGGGTTTAAGGTCCGAACTGGGCCACTATTGACAGAGTGTCTGCGGCTCATGTACACAATCCACCATGCTTGCTCAGTTGACAGCGGCACGGATCCCGGCATGAGCGAGACCGGCGGGCGTACCGCCGCGGATACCGCCCAGGCGGTGGCGCCCGACGGCCGGACGCCACGCGCGGGTACCTTCGCGCGGGTTGGCGGCCGGCAATTCGCCCTCCCGGTCCGGCTCGCGGAACGGTTCGGGCTCGTGCTGCTGTGGGTCGTGGTCGCGGTGACCTTCTCCCTGCTAGCCCCGGCCACCTTCCCGACGGTCGCGAACTTCTCGACGATCTTCGGCACCCAGGCGGTTCTCTTGGTGCTGGCACTGGGATTGCTCGTTTCGCTTTCTGTCGGTGAATTCGACCTGTCGGTGGCGTCCGTCATGGGCTTCGGGGCCGTCCTGGTCGCCTTGCTGTCGGCGCAGGACCACTGGCCGCTGCTGGCTGCGATCGCGGTCACCCTCGTGGCGGGCGTGGCGGTCGGCGCGGTGAACGCCCTGCTCGTCGTGCGCGGCGGGATCTCCTCCTTTGTCGTCACGCTCGGCACCGGCACCCTGCTCACCGGCCTCGGCTACGGGATGAGTAACTCGGAGACCATCGGCGGCGTCCCCAGCGGGCTCATCACCGCCGTGAGCAAGCAGTTTCTCGACCTGCCGCTGGCCTTCTACTACGGCGTGGTTCTCTGCTTCCTGCTCTGGTACGTGTTCAACTACGTGCCGCTCGGGCGTCACATGGTCTTCGTGGGCGAGGGCCGGGAGGTGGCGCGGCTGTCGGGGCTGCGGGTGCAGCGAATCCGCGCCGGCGCGCTGATCACCGGCAGCCTCATCGCCACGGTGGCGGGCATCTTGCAGGCCGGCGTGGTCGGCGCCGCCGACCCGAGCGGCGGGCCGACCTTCCTGCTGCCGGCTTTCGCTAGCGCCTTCCTTGGCGCGACCGCCATCCGGCCAGGGCGGTTCAACGCGTGGGGGACCTTCGTCGCCGTCTACTTCCTGGTCACCGGCATCACCGGGCTGCAGTTGCTCGGATACACGGGCTGGGTCCAGAACGTGTGGTACGGCGGGTCGCTAATCGTCGCAGTCGCTGTCGCCAGGTTCGCAGAGGTCCGCCGCCGGGCTGCGGCCGGCACCTGAGGCAGAGCCGCCACGCTGATTCTCCGGCCAGCTCAGGGTCGGGCAAAGGAGGAAACACACATGCACCTCTCACCTGTTCATCGCGAGGAGGTCAGGCCCAGCCGTCTGCGCCGCCGACTCGCGCTTGGCGCCTGGGCCGTGGCCACTGCCGTTTTCATGGCGGCGTGCTCGTCAGGAGGCTCCAGCACGCCGGGTTCTTCCGGGTCCTCAGGTTCGTCCGGCAGTCCCAGCGTCGCCGCCGACGCCGCTGGTGTCGCCCTCGCCGAGAAGGCGGTAGCGCAGTGGGAGAAGCCGCCCACCTGGCAGGGCCCGACCGCGCGGGTTAACGCCAAGGCCGCCAGGGGCAAGACGGTTGACCTCGTCAACCTGACCGAGGAGATCCCGGCGCTGCACGAATGGGCCGCGGTCGCCCAGGCCCAGCTGCAGAAGCTGGGCGTGAAGGCCAACATCTGCGACGGCAAGGGTACCCCCGAGGGCATCACCTCCTGCCTGACCGAGGACATCGCCGCCCGGCCGGACGTAATCGTCGCGATGGCACTAGACAACGAGTTCATCCACACCTACATCCAGCAGGCGAACGCCGCCGGCATCAAGGTGATCACGGCGCAGACCGGGACCCCCGGGCTGCCGCAGGGCACCGGTGCGGTCGCCGAGGTGACGTTCGACTACCCGCAGGTCGGCAAGATCCTCGGCGCTTGGTTCGCCGCGGACTCCAAGTGCACCGGGTACCCGCAGATCATCACCACTACCTCCAGCCGCCAGCCGTCAGCGGCCGAGGTCGCGGGCATCCAGAGCGCGATCAGTCAGTACTGCCCGTCCTCGGCCGCGCTGCCGGTACAGAACGTGCTGATCCCGGACTGGGCGACCAACCTGCCCACGGTCACCCGCTCCACGCTGACCTCCAACGCCAGCATTGACCACATGCTGCCGCTGTACGACGGCATGACGATCTACATGCTGCCGGCGATCCAGCAACTTAACCTGAGCCGCAAGGTGGCTGTCGGGTCGTTCAACGCCACCCCGGTCGTGATGAAGAATGACCTGGCCAAGCAGTCCGCGCTGTCAGCGGACGTGGGCGGTCCGAACGACTGGTACGCCTACGCGCTCGCCGATGAGATCCTGCGCGTGGCCACCGGCGCGCCCGTGATCGCGAACGAGCACGTGCCGCTGCGCCTGTTCACCCGCGACAACCTGTCCACCATCAACCTCAGCGCCAGCGAGTCGACCTGGTACGGCACCGTCAACTTCGCCTGCGAGTACGACAAGCTCTGGGGAGCGGCGTGCAGCTGACCGCGCAAGCCCTCGGCGCCGGCGGATGCCGGCGCCAGGGGCGCGGTCCCTGGCGCGTCCTGGCTGGGGTGTTCACCACAGGGACGGAGGTAGGGCGGCCGTGAGCGACGTCGCACTGGAGGTACGCGGGCTCTCGAAGTCCTTCGGCGGAGTGCTCGCCCTGCACGACGTGTCGCTTGAGGTCCGCCGCGCGGAGATCCACGGCCTTGTGGGCAGGAACGGATCCGGCAAGTCCACCCTCATCAAGGTACTGGCTGGCTTCCACGCGCCCGAGCCTGGCGCCTCGCTCACCGTCGGCTCAGAAACCGTCCAGCTGCCGGTGCCGCCGGCTGCGGCCAAGCGGCTGGCGCTCAGCTTTGTCCACCAGGATCTCGGGCTCATCCCCTCGCTCAGCATCCTGGAGAACCTGCGGGTCAACCGGTACCAGCCACGGGTCGCCCGGCATATCGACTGGGCGGCGGAACGCGCCTGGGTACGGCAAGCGCTGGAGCGTTTCCACCTGGAGCTGGACATCGACCAGCCCGTGTCCTTGCTCACCCCGGTCCAGCGGGCCCTGATCGCGATCGCCCGTGCGGTGTCCGACGCAAGCAGCCACGAGGGAGGGGTCATTGTCCTCGACGAGCCGACCTCCTACCTGCCGGCCAACGAAGTAGAAGCACTCTTCGCCGCGATGCGGCGGGTCGCTGAGCACGGTACCGCCGTGATCTTCGTCAGTCACCGCCTGGAAGAGGTAAAGGCCATCACTGACCGGGTCACCGTGCTGCGGGACGGTGCGGTGGTCGGCACCATGGACACTCCAGAAATCACCGAGGCGCAGCTCATCCACATGATCCTGGGCCGGGAGATCGAGCAGCTCTACCCGCAGGCCGCCGCGCACCCCGGCGAGGTGGTGCTGTCGGCCCGCGCCCTTTCCGGCCTGGTGGTGGAAGGGTTCGACTTCGAGGTGCACAAGGGCGAGATTGTCGGGCTGGCCGGCCTGGTAGGGATGGGCCAGAACGAGGTGCCCTATCTTCTCTTCGGCGCAACCCGCGCCCGGCACGGGGAGATCGCGCTCGCGGGGCGCACCATGAAGGCGGCCCAGCTCACGCCGGCGCACGCCGCCGCCGCCGGGATGGCGCTGGTGCCCGGCGACCGCCTCGGCGCTTCCGGCATCGGCCACCTGACGGTCAGGGACAACGTCAGCCTGCCGGTGCTGAGCCGATTCTTCTCCCGCGGTGTGCTGAGCTCCCGCCGGGAGCACGAGCACGTCTCCAGGCTGCTGGCCGATTTCGGCGTGCGGCCGCAGTCACCGGACCACCTGCTGGCCACTCTCAGCGGCGGCAACCAGCAGAAGGCACTGCTGGCCAAGTGGCTGCAGCTCGGGCCCATGCTGTTCCTGCTCGACGAGCCGTCCCAGGGCGTGGACATCGGGGCCCGCAAGGAGATCTTCGCCCGGATGCGGTCGGCCGCCGACGGCGGCACCTCGATCGTGATGGCCAGCTCGGACTTCGAGGACCTAGCCCATGTCTGCGACCGAGTGCTCGTGTTCCGGCACGGCCGCGTGTCGGCTGAGCTCGCCGGCGACGCACTAACCGAGGATCGTCTCATCGAGCAGTGCTACAGCAGTTCTGCCGGGTTCTAGGGCTCGCCTGCGGGCTGCTCCGGCTATCGCGACGCCGTCCCGGCGAGCCAGGCGTGGATCTGGTCCTCATCGACTACCTCGGCGTACTTGGCCTGAAGGTCGAAGAGGTTCGCCTCGTGCGGCCGCGGATCGCGGTCGCCGACCGCCTGCCGGACGACCAGCGGCACGTAGCCGTGCTGGATCGCGTCTACACCGGTCGCGCGCACGCAGCCGCTGGTGCTTACACCGGTGATGATCAGGGTGTCCACCCGCAGTGCGGTCAGCGTCGCGGCCAGGTGGCTACCGTAGAAGGCGCTGGCATACTGCTTGACGATCACGACCTCGTGCTCTGCGGGTGCCACCTGCGGCATGATCTGCCCGAGCGGGCTGCCGGGGACGAAGTGGCGCAGCGCCGGGATCTTGCGGATGAACACGCCGCCGGACAAGCCGTCCGCATCGAACTCGACTCGGGTGTGCAGCACCGGGATCCCCGCCTCCCGGGCGCTGGCCAGCACCCGGGAGGCGGATTCCAGGCACTCGCCGGTACCCATGAAGAACTCGGCATCCGGGTCGAAGTAGGCGCGCACCATGTCGATAATGATCAGCGCCGGCCGGGCCCCCCAGGCCAGTGCCTGCCCGAAACCCCCGCCGGTGTAGTTCGCCGCCAGCGTGCCCGGATCCGTGAGGTCTCGCCCGAGCCAGACCGGGCTGGAAGGAACCAGGCCGGCCTCAGGCCGGCTGCTCACAGTGCCACCGGAGGCTTGGGGGCCGGCAGCCCGGTTTCCTCCTCACAGCGGGCCAGGATCTCCTCCAAGCCCGGGCCCATGTTGAAGATCGGCAACTGCCCAGGGCGCCCGGCGGCCAGTTCGGCCCGCAGCGCA
This sequence comes from Streptosporangiaceae bacterium, assembly GCA_035606435.1. Lineage (GTDB taxonomy): Bacteria > Actinomycetota > Actinomycetes > Streptosporangiales > Streptosporangiaceae > Chersky-822. Next base: position 26,798 of record DATNFM010000246.1, read on the forward strand.
GCGGTCGTTTCCGCGTCCACTTGGCCATCCGCCGTCACTGTCACGCCGTAGCGGCGGGCGCCGTCCGCTGTCACCAGGCCGCGCCTGACCTCCTTGGCGACCAGTTCAGGATCGCGCTTCAGCGGGTCGCCCCAGCCGCCGCCGCCCCAGGTCACGAAGTGCAACAGGTCACCGGGCCTGACCGGGACGTCGTGAATTTTGCTGGGCAGCACCTCGCGGGTGCCATCCGCCCGCTCGATCCACTTGCGGCCGCGCGCGCCAGGATCGCCGCCGTTGACCCCCCACGGATAGGTGAGCCAGCGGTCGTCGTGGATGGCGATGGTGCCCGGCTCCAGGAACCGGTAGGCGACGTCGACGCCGTTGCCGCCGCGGTGCAGCCCGGCGCCGCCGGTGTCGGCGACGGTCTCCCAGCGCTCGATCCGCATCGGGTAGTAGGACTCCAGGTACTCGCACGGGATGTTGACGAATGAAGGCCACAGCGAGTGGCCGTCAGGCCCGTCGCCGATCGGCCGGCCAGGGATGCCGCCGAAGCCGATCGAGTACAGCTGGAACCATTCGCCCTTGCGCTCGGGGCTGGTGTAATGGCCCGAGTACATGAAATGCGGTGAGGAGGAGAAGCCTGCCGCATTCAGCAGGTCAGGGGTCTTCTGCCCGAGCAGGCCGCCGAACAGGTCGAAGATCCGGCCGATGCCGTGATTGCGGGCGTTGAGGGCGGCCGGGTAGTCCGGCTTCCAGTAGCTCTTGTCGGGGATGACCACATCGATGAGCGGATAGTAGCCGTCGTTCCAGAGGATCTGCGGGTCGGCGACGGTGATCATGTAGATCCCGAAGAACATCCTGACCAGGTTTTCGTTGACGTAGTAGTTCACCGGCCCCTGCGCCTGGGGTGAACTGCCATTGAAGTCGAGCACTACCTTGTCGCCGGTTCTGGTCAGCGACAGCTTCAGCTCGTAGGGCCCGTACCCGACTCCGTCGTCGCAGATGTAGTCGGTGAACGAGATCGTCTCGCCGTCCGCGAAGATTGTGGTGAGCAGCGTCTTCATGGCCCGGTAGTTCCGGTCAAGCAGGGCGTTCAGCGCCGAGAGGTACGTCTGGACCCCGAACCGGTCGCACAGCTCTTGCACCCGGCGGCCGGCCGTGCGGCAAGCCGCCACGATCCCGTTCAGGTCGGCCCGGTTCCACTCAGGCATCCGCACCTGGTTGAGGATGATCTTCAGCGCCTCCTCGTTCAGCTCGCCCTTGCGGTAGAGCTTGAACGGCGGAATGAGGACGCCCTCCTCGAAGATGGTGCGAGCGTCGGTGGGCATGGAGGACGGCGTCTTGCCGCCCACATCAGTCATGTGGCCGAACATCGAGGCCCAGCCGACGACCCGGCCGAGGTGATAGATCGGCATGACCACCAGCCAGTCGTTGGCGTGGCTGATGGCGGCGTCACAAGCGTAAGGATCCGAGGTGAGCAGGACGTCGCCCTCCTCGAGGGTGCCCTGGTAGCGGGATAGCAGCGCGGGCACGGACAGGCCGAACTGGCCTGCCACCATCTTGCCCTCCGGGTCGCCGATGAGCGGGAACTCATCGTGCTGCTCCCGAATGCCCGGCGACAGAGCGGTGCGGAACAGCACCTCGTCCATCTCGTACCGCGCGTTGCGCAGCGCGTTCTCGATGATGTCCAGGGTGACGACGTCAACGTCCACGGCGGGCACTGCGCCAGTGGCGGTCTGGATGATCTGAGCCATGGATTCAGCCCTCCGTGGGACGGATGAGGAGGCTGCCGCTGGCGTGCACCGTGGCGGCGTGGCCGGGGAGGATGAGGGTGGTCGAATCCATCTCAGTAACGATGGCCGGGCCGGGGATCACGTTTCCGGCCGCCAGCCGGTCGCGGTCGTACACGGCCGCGTCCGCGTGCTCGCCGTCCACCCAGATCCTGGTGGTGCCGGCCCGGGCGGCGGACGGGTCAGCCTCGCCCTCGGGCAGATGGATGGTGCCGACGCTGGGGCGCGGGCCGGACACTGTGGCCCGGGCGCTGACCAGCTCGTGTTCGTTGCCATCGAGCAGGAAGGAGAAAAGCCGGTTGTGCTCGGCGTCGAAAGCGGCCGCCAGCGTGGCGAGCCCACCGCCGTTGCCGTCGAAGGCGTCCTGCGCGGCCGGAACCGTGATTTCGAAGCCCTGCCCGTGGTAGCGCAGGTCCACGTGATAGCTGACGGTCTGCGCGTCGCGGGGCACGCCCTGCGCTTCGACCGTGGCGGCCGCCGCGTCGGCGAGCTCGTGCAGGAGGCTGAGCAGCTCGTCATCGGAGATGGCGCCGAACCGCCGGATATAGGTGCGGGCCGCCTCGTCGCGGACCATGGTGGTGGCGTCGCCGTAGGCGCAAAGCACTCCGGGTGACGGCGGGATGATCACCGGCCAGGCCCTGGTCAGCTTGCCGAGCGCGTTCGCGTGCAGCGGGCCGGCCCCGCCGAAGGCGACCAGCGCGAAGTCACGAGGGTCGAAGCCCTGCTGCACGGACACCAGGCGCAGCGCGCCGAACATGTTCTCGTTGACGATGTCCACGATGCCTGCCGCCGCCGCTTCGATGCTGTCCAGGCCCATCGCCTCGGCGATGGTCTTGACGGCCGCCCGGGCGGCCTGCGCGTCGAGGCTGATTTCGCCGCCGGCCAGTTCGGTGGGCAGGTAGCCGAGCACGACGTTGGCGTCGGTCACGGTCGGCTCCGCGCCGCCCTTCAGGTAAGCCGCGGGCCCGGGGACCGCGCCGGCTGACTGGGGGCCCACCCGCAGCGCTCTGGTCAGCGCCGGTACGTGGGCGATGGACCCGCCGCCGGCACCGACGGTGCGCACGTCCACCGAGGTGGCGCGTACCTTCAGGTCTCCGACTGTGGTCTCGCGGCCGATCCGGGGGGCGAGGTCCTGTACCAGCGCGACGTCGGTGGAGGTGCCGCCCATGTCGAAGGTGATCAGGTCGCGGTGGCCGCACTGCTCGGCCACCCACACCGCGCCGGTCACGCCGCCGGCGGGACCGGACAGCAGCATCGTCACGGGGGCGGCGACGGCGGCGTCGGCGGCCGAGAGGCCTCCGTCGCTGCGGAGGATGGCCAGCTCACCGGCCACGCCGCTGGCGGCGAGCTCACTGGCCAGGGTCTC
>DATNFM010000247.1:0-19456 GCA_035606435.1 Streptosporangiaceae bacterium
CGGCCGCGCCTGCCTGAGTGCTTCGCCGCGCAGCGTGTAGCGGGCAAACACGGTGCTCTTGGCCGCGGCGATGCCGCTGCCGCAGACGTCCCCGACGACGAGTCCCCAGCTGCCCCCGGCGGACGGGAAGACGTCGTAGAAGTCGCCGAGTACCTCGGCGCCGGTCCCGCCGGCCGGTAGCGGGCGGCTACCTGCAGTCCCGGGATCTTCGGCAGCCGGGGCGGGAGCAGGATCTGCTGCAGGGTCCGGGCGAGAACGGCTCGTTCTGAGCCCAGCCTGAGGGCGGTGCGCAGCGCCACTTCTTCGGAGGCGACGTGGGCCAGGTCGGCCAGCACGGCGACGTCTGAAGAGCTCCAGGGCCGTGCCCGGTGGTCGGCCACGCAGAGCGCGCCGACGGTCCTGCCGTCCGGGTCGCGCACCGGGAACCCGGCCCACGCCATCAGGCCGCCGGATTCGCCCCGGCCCGGCCCGGCCGGCTGGCCGGTCGCGGCATCGTCGATGATCAGTTCGCGGCCCGAATCGACAACCTGCTGCCGCATCGATCGCTCGGCCGGACCCGGCTCGGCATCAGACCTCTGCGAGGCGCCCCAGATTGGGCCGGACGAATCACTGCCCGCAATAGTCACCGACGCCTGCGGCCGGCCGAGCGCGATCAGAGCCAGGTGCGCGACTCGATCGAAGGGATCCTTCTGACGGAGGCCTGATCCGGGCTGCGGCATTTCCGCTGCCTGATCGGACGCGCCGGCAGATCCATTCTCATGGACAAGTGCTGTAGCCGCCGGGCCGACCGGTTGCGTCACGACGGCTAGCTTGCCTGAGATCCCCACTTTTCCTGCCTCCGCGATAGATATCGCATTCTCGGAGCAGGCAAAGGTCCGGACCTGTGTGTCCTTAGTCTATACAGCGCCAGCCAGAGGCTTGCCTGATCAGGCAAAGTGCGGAATGCGGTCAAGACGGGCGGGTTGGCGGCTCGCGACCTAGTGCGGCGGACGGATCGTCACGTAGGATCGGTGGTGAGTACTCCGAGTTACCAGGGCCCGCCCGGAGGTTTGACCGAGGATCAGGGTCCGCGACTCGCATGATCGTACTTATCTCATGCGGTTAACGGCGGACGGCGCCGCAGGAGAGAGATGAGATCATGACTGCGATCAGAGCGCGGAGGGAAGCGCCCCGCGACGGCACCTCGCCTCGGAATGGCCAGCCGGAGACTGTCCCGTATGTGTACCGTCAGCAGGGTCGTAATACCTATGCCGCCCGCATAGCCCGCCGGAACGCCCAAGCGTCGGGCCAGATTTCTGCTCTTCGGGCTAATCCCGGCGAAATCATCTCCGGTCGCGGTTCGCGATCGGAGACGCTGGCGGATTCTGGCATTCTCGGCGGACCGTCATGGCCCGGGCTCGGCGAACTTGGCGGCTCGGTCCAGGGTCAGGGAACCGGGACCCACTGAGCCGACTGCGGGGACTGGCTCCAGGCTCCGCGACCGCGCGGCAACGCCCCATTCGAGGAATGTGATTCAAGGGCGGAGCGCTGGCCGCGGGCTGGTCAGCGGCCGCGTTCTTCCCCGTGCACCCTTTGCAGGGGCTTGTCAGCGCCGCTACCTGGATTGCCGCCACCGCCGGGGCCACTGTCCTGCTTCTGGCTTACCGTCTGCTCACTGGTAACACGAGCCACCGACCGGCCCACCGCTAGCCCGGTTGCCGGGCGAGGTTTCCGGCCCATCGCACTTCCGGTCGCGTGCCTGCGCTGCGCAAGCCGGTCTGGCGATGGCCAGCGGACGCCGCTCACCCACCCGGCGCGCTCGAACGCGCGGATCAGCTCAGCCGACAGGTCAAGCTGACCGCGATCGACGCCGTGCCGGGCGCAGGCCGGATCGGAGTGATGCATGTTGTGCCAACTCTCTCCGAGCGACAGCGCCGCCAGTGGCCACAGATTGGTAGCCCGGTCGAACTTGCGGGTCACGAATGGCCGATTGCCGATCAGATGGCAGAGTGAGTTGACGCTCCAGGTCACGTGCTGGAGAAGGAAAACGCGGACCAGCCCGGCCCACAGCAAGGCCAGCAGCGCGGCGCGGGCGGTGAAACCGCCGAGCGTCCAGCCGATGCCAGCGGGCAGCGCTAGCGAGACGACGCACAAGGCGGGAAAGGCGTGCGAGACCCACCGCATCGACCGGTTAGCCTGGACATCAGGCGCGTAGCGCTCACGCGAGGTCGGATCCGCGCGGAACAGCCATCCCATATGCGCGTGCAGCGCACCTCGTAGCTGACCGGTCGGCCCGGTGCCGAACCGGTAAGGCGAATGCGGGTCGCCGGGCCGGTCGGTGAACGCGTGATGCCGCCGGTGCACGGCCACCCAGCCGAGCACGTCGCCCTGGAAGCTCATGGACCCGGCGACAGCCAGCGCGACACGCAGCGCCGGACGGGCGGTGAAACTCCGATGCGTCAGGCAGCGGTGGAAACCAACCGTCACCCCGAACCCGGTCACTAGGTAGAAGAGAACAGCGAGAACCAGGTCAGTTGGCCCGACACCGCGCCCCCACAACAGCCAGATTGCGGCCACGAGCCCGGCGAACGGACCGGCCACGATCACGCCGACCACGGTCAGCTGGACGATGCGCCCCCCTAGGTTCCCGGTAGGAGCGCTGATTTCCGGGAAGACACTACTGCCGTCATAAGGTACGGCCACTACAGGTACCGTCATCACTCCGCCTCGCGAGTAGGAACTGCAGCAAGGCGAATCTCAAGAACCGGCGTGTGTCTAGACCTTATCGGGAACTCGTTCACGCTGCCCGAGCATTCGTGCACTCACCACAAGAGTACCCGAACTGGGCGGCGTGACTAGCCCGCAGAGGCCGGCGCCCGGCGCGTGACTTGCGCCGATTTGGCGGATGCCGTCAACTGGAGGCACGGCATGGGCTGGTCCAGACCAAGCGCTCGCTCACCGTTCGCCACGTGAGCGACGCGGAGATGCGCATGAGCGAGCCGTTGATATCCGGTGCTGGTATTGCGGGCAGTGATCGAATTGCGCTTCTGGCTTCGAGGTGACTGCTGTCGGCCGCTCGGGGACCGGCCTTCCGGCTCCGACCGTGACTAGAGTGGTGCCTCAGCAGCCGTACGGTGGCACGCGGCGGCTGCGGGTCGCCATGACTGCTCCGCCGAACTTCACCGTTCCGCCGGTCGCTTACGGCGGGATCGAGGGCGTGGTCGCCGACCTGATTGACAGCCTGGTCGGCCGTGGGCACGAGGTCACGCTCATCGGCGTCGGCCGTCACGTGGGCGCCGCACCTGGCGATTGACGCCGCCCGCGCCGCCGGGATGCCCATAGTTCTGGCGGGCAAATGTTCCGAGCCGATCGAACGTGCCTACTTCGGACAGGAGATCGAGCCGAGAGCCGGCCCGCACGTCACGATCTTCGGCGTCGCCGACGGCAGGGCGAAACGGGACCTGCTGGCTAAGGCCGCCTGTCTGCTGTTCCCGATCACCTGGGACGAGCCGGTCGGCCTGGTCGTGATCGAGGCAATGGCCTGCGGCACGCCGGTAGTCGCGCTCCGGCGGGGCGCGGCGCCCGAATTGATCGTGCATAACCAGACCGGGATCGTCGTCGACCACGCTGACGAGCTGCCCGACGCCATCGTGCAAGCACGGCAACTCGACCCGGCCGCGTGCCGCAGGCACGTCGAGACGAGTTTCACTGTCCAGGTGATGGCCGCAAGCTATCAAGCGGTGTACCGGCAGCGCCTCGCTACCGTCGACTCCGCGCCCGAGAAAGCTCCCGCCGTGGGTTTTCGCGCCGGGCGGAAGTTATTCATTTCCTGGGCGTGAACAAGAAGCCCGATGAGGTGTCGTCGATGCCGATGATGAAGCCGGCGACCTGGCCATGGTCATTGCCGCATTGCGGGAACGTGTCTTTCTTGGCCTGCGGGGCTTGCAGGGTTCTGTAGCGGCCGTTGTGCAGGATGAAGCCGCGAGACGGCGTGGCGAGGCTGGTCTGGTAGTCGCCGGTAATGAGGCCGCTGTGCAGGGAGATGCAGGCGGCCGAGGTGAGCTTGGCTCCGGGGACGGAGATCCGCCGGAATTTGCCATTGTGATCGGCGAAGCTCACGTGGTCTCCGGCTCGGTCGGTGAAAACGCCGGTCATCGTGTCGTTATCGGAGATGCCGTTAAGGACCGTGCCGGCTTTCTTCGCTCCAGCTGGCCCGGGAAAGCTGACTGAAGTGAACTTGCCGTCTCGCAGCATGAAGCCCCGTTCGGCCAGCTTCGACGTGAAGTAATAGCCGGCGATGACGCCGGTGTCGTTGATGCCGACGGCGATCGTTCCCTCGCCGATCCCGTGGCCGGCCTGCGGTTCGTCGATCGTGGTGTAGCGGCTGCGGTCCAGCACGAAGCCGTGGAGCTGACCTGAGCCGTACCAGCCCACGATGACGCCTTGGCTGTTAATCGCGGACGCGCACGTTGATCCCTTCGCGCCGGCCTTCGGATCGGCGAGCACGGTGAATTTCCTGCCCTTCTCGACGAATCCGCGCCCTACGCTTGCGGGAATCGCAGCCGACGATCGTGCCTGAGTCTGAGACTCCCTCGGCCGACACGTTCGTGCCGCCGGGCACCTTGATCGTGGTGTAGCGGCCGGCCGCCAGCGGCGGGCCGGTCAGGGGTGATGCACCGGCCGCTGGCGTTGACATCGCTGCGAGCCTCAGCGCTAGGCTGGCCACTGCGGCCAGCCTCATCACCTTAGCTGCGTTCTGGGCTGAGGCAACCATGAGGTTTAACCTAGCGGGGGGGCAGCGCACGCGACCAGGGTGCCGGCGCAGGTCGCCGCCGCGCACAAGATCAGGGCGCCAATGTAGCCGGACACGGCCTGGGCGCCGGTTCCTGGCTGGTCGAGGAGACGATGATCGCGGCGGCCAGTTGGCCGCCGAGAGCACCGCCGGCGTTGCGCACCACCGTGTTCACCGCCGTGGCCGATCCGGTGCGGGCGGCGGGTACCGCCGAGACGACCTGGTTAGGCAAGGCCACGAGGCAGAGCCTGCATGTTCAACATGCCCAGTTGAATTTCCGTCGACGATCAACGTAAGTGTTGAACGTCAGCTGGTCGAAGGCTCTTGCGGTAGATGACGAAGTCGCAGGCGGTCGCCACGAGCGGGGCTAGGTGCGGGTAGAACTCCTCAATCGCGCCTTTTCTGGTCAGCGCGTAGCCGATGCGGGTGTACCAGGCGGCCAGGAACTCCTTGGACGGATGCGTCCACTCGCGCGGGACCAGGAGTTCGAGTTGCACCGCGTCGCGGTTGGCTTGGCTGACTGCGTGCTCGGCGAACCTGACCAGGTCCCGGCCTAGGCCGGTGCTCCGGCGACCGGGTTCGACCGCGAGCATCCCGAACTCACCGGTCCTGTCATCGAGAAGCTGGATGCGGACGCATCCGACGACTTGGCCGTCGGCCTTGGCGACCGCGAACTGGCCGGCCCGTACCAGTTCGGTCATCTCGACGACGCTCGTCCTGGCCGCGCCATCGATCCACAGGCCGTCCTCGGCGACCTTGTAGACGTCGTTGATCAGGTCGGTGAGTTGGGACACCATGGCTGAGTCGTCGGCGGCGGTTGCCGGGAGCAGTTCTATTTGTGCGGGCATCACTGGGCCCGCCGGCCGATCAGGCCCTGCCAGGGCTGGAGCGTGACGGGGGCGGTCGACGGGCGTTCGCCGTGGCTGGCCAGCAGGAGTTGGTCCAGCGGGTGAGCCGGTTGCGGCTGGTCGGAGAGGTTGGCTTGCACCACGAGGCTGCCCGCCCGGTAGGTCCAGCAGTCCGGTGCGGACGGAAGAGCCTCGTACGTGGCAATGCTGTTTCCGAACTCCGCGTGGCGCAGGGCGATCAGGTCCCGGCAGAATGTCAGCGTCGAGTCCGGCTCGGCGCGCTGAGCGGCAACGTTGTGAGCGGTGTTGTCGCCGATCGGCAGCCACGGCAGGACCTGCGCCGAGGTGAAGCCGGCCCCTGGTGAGGCGTCCCACTGCATCGGCGCCCGGCCGCGGTCGCGCCCGCCGAACGGCTGATCGAGGCTCATCCGGTCGCGCCGCTGGTGGTCAGGCACATTGACGTTCGCCATTCCGATCTCGTCGCCGTAGTAGAGCACGACCGTACCGGGCAGGGTGGTCAGCACGAGCAGGGCGAGCCTGATCTTGTGCTCGTCGTCGCCGCACCACCGGCTGGCGAACCGGCCGACGTCGTGATTGGACGCCATCCAGACGGGACACGCGCCAGCAGGCAGGTGCGCCAGTGTTTGCTGGACGACACCGGATAGCGCTGTGGCCGTGAACTCCGCGAACGTGAACGGGAAGTTGAACGCCAATTGCAGCTCGTCGTTGTCACCGTAGAACTGGGCGAGTCGGCCGAAGTCTCCCGTCCAGGTCTCGCCGAGCAGCAGCTTAGGGGCTGGGTAGTGCTCGGCGATCCGGCGCCAGTCGCGGAAGATGCCATGTGTCTCCGGACGATTGGCGTTGTAGAGCGAGCGCAGGCCGAACCGGTTGTCGAGCGAGGTTTCGTCGTCGATTGGCGGGTTGTCGCGCAGCAGCTTGTCCTTGTACAGGCCGTGCGCGACGTCGATGCGGAATCCGGCTACCCCCCGATCGAACCAGAACTGGAGGATCTGCTGGAATTCCTGATGGACGGCCTGGTTCCACCAGTTCAGGTCCGGCTGTTCTGGCAGGTAGTTGTGCAGGTAGTACTGTCCGCTGCGGTCATCGAGCTGCCAGGCGGTCCGGCCGGTGGAATCCAGCCAGTTGCTCGGCGGGCCGCAGCCGGGGGCCGGATCGGCCCAGACGTAGTAGTCGCGGTGCTCGGAGTCCGGCGCCGATACGGCGTCCACAAACCAGGCGTGGGCCGAACTGGTGTGGTTCGGCACCAGATCGAGCAGCACGCGCATTCCCCGGTCGGCGGCGGCGGCGATCAGGTCGTCCAGGTCCGCGAGCGTGCCGAGTTCGGGGTGGACGCTGGTGTAGTCGCTGACGTCGTAGCCCCAGTCCTCATCCGGGGACGGCATGGTGGGGGACAGCCAGATTCCGTCTACCCCCAGCCAGGTCAGGTGATCGAGGCGTTCGATGATGCCGCGCAGGTCACCATAGCCGTCGTCGTTGGTGTCCTGCCAGGACCTGACATAGATCTGGTAGAGAACCGCTCCGTGCCACCAAGGCTCTGGGGGACGCAAATCTTTATTCATGCCAGGCATTTTGGTTTTTGCCCTTCCGGCGGAGACTGGAACGATGAGCCCGCTCATCGGATTGGTGATCGCGATCCTGCTGCCGACGGCGGCGGGCTACGCCATCATCGCGGCTGTCCGCGCCGTCAGGCGAGCGCGGGAGGCGAGCTATAAGCCGCCGCCGGCCGAGCCGATCGAGCGGCTGACCGGGCGGCTTCAGCGGCTGCGGGCCGAGCTTGAGCAGACCGAGACGCGCACGGGCGTCGCGGCCAAGAGCCACCGCGTCCGCGCGATTCGCGGCGCCTACCTCGACCTGCTGGCGGAGGCGTGCACCAGGCTGGATGTCCCGCCTCCGCCGGGCGGTGACGGGGCCAAGCTGACCGACATCTACCGGGTCGAGGCCGAGTTGCGCAGTCGCGGACTTGACGTGCGGCAAACGGCCTCGCGCTAGGTCTGCCGTGCCCGCAGAAACCGGGTTTCCCCGTGCCGACGTCGAGAACGACTTCACGCGGGCCCGCCGGCGCCAGGTTCTTTCCCGGCTCGCCCGCAGGCTCCGCGGGCAGCCGGACGACGTCAATGTGATTCTGCCGTTCGACGAGGTCATCGCGGCCTTGGGCTGGCAGGGTGAGCGTTCGCTCGGGTTGCAGACGATCAAGCTTGACTCCATCATCGGCACCATGGACTCCCGGCGGGATTTCGACCGCCAGTTCCGGCCGACCTCCGGCCGGGTAAGGGAACGCTGGGAACGGCTCGCTCTGGCTGAGCGGCGAGGCGAGGCGATCCCGCCGATCGAGGTCTATCGCATCGCCGACCTGCATTTCGTCAAGGATGGGCATCACCGGGTGTCGATCGCGATTGCCACCGGCCGGTCCGTGATCGACGCGTATGTCACCGAGGTCAGGACCACGGTGCCGGCCGGCGGCGTCCGGAACCACGGCGACCTGCTCATGAAGGACTATGAACGGGTTTTCCGGGCCCGGGTGCCGTTGCCGGCCTCGGCTTACGCCAAGATCAGCTTCACCGACCCGTGGGAGTACGCCGAACTCGGCGAAGGGGTCGAGGCCTGGGGGTTCCGGTGCATGCAGGCCGAAGGCTCGTTCATTGACCGCGCGCAGGTGGCCCGGCGCTGGTTCGCCGAAGAGTTCACGCCGGTGGTGCGCATGCTGCGCGCCGCCGACCTGATCGGATCGGGTACCGACGCCGAGGCCTACCAGCGCGTGGCCCGCGAGAAGTACCGCCTGATGCGGACGCACGAGTGGAACGGCGAGATCCTCGACCGCCTCCGTCGTGAGGTCAGGTGATCGGAGCCGCTGAGTCCTCCTGCGCCTCCTTAGTGTAGTTCCGGCCGGTCTGCGGGTCGAAGACGTGCATGGCCCTGGTGTCGACCCAGAGCTCGGCTTCCTGGCCCTCGCGGACCTGGGTCGCCGAGTCGAGCCGGGCGGTCACCGTGTCGCCGCTCCCGCCGGTGTCGGCCCGGCCCGAGTCCTGGGCGAGCTCGGTGAGCTGGTCGACGTTCAGGGTGTTGTCCCGGCCCTGCGCGAAGTACGCGTAGACGTCCGAGCCCATCGATTCGACGACATCGATCGTGGTGCGGAAGGTGATGCCATAGCCGCTTTCTTGCGGTCCGACGAGGGACGCGTCCTCGAAGTTCTCCGGCCGGAGTCCGAGGATGACCTCGCGGCCGGCGTTCGCGCGGGTCAGCGTTTGCCCGAGTTGCGGTGTCAGCGGTATGGCGCCGAACGGCGAGTTCAGGCTGCCCTCCTCCAGGGTGGCCGGGAAGAAGTTCATCGCCGGCGATCCGATGAAGCCGGCCACGAACAGGTTGTCGGGGTTGTCGTAAAGGTCCTGCGGGCTGCCGATCTGCTGGAGCACGCCGCTGCGCATGACCGCGACCCGGTCGCCGAGCGTCATCGCCTCGGTCTGGTCGTGGGTCACGTACACGGTCGTGGTGCCCAGCCGCCGCTGGATTCTGGATACCTCGGTCCGCATCTGCACCCGCAGCTTGGCGTCCAGGTTGGACAGCGGCTCGTCCATCAAGAACGCCGACGGGTTGCGGACGATCGCCCGGCCCATGGCGACCCGCTGCCGCTGGCCGCCCGACAGGTTCGCTGGCTTGCGGTCGAGGTGCGCGGTCAGGTCGAGCACCCGGGCGGCCTCGTTGACCTTCTCGTCGATCACGTTCTGGGGCGTCTTGGCCAGCTTCAGCGCGAAGCCCATGTTCTCGCGCACTGTCATGTGCGGGTAGAGCGCGTAGCTCTGGAAGACCATCGCGATGTCGCGGTCCTTGGGCGCCCTCCCGTTCACTACCTGGCCGCCGATCCGAAGTTCGCCCTCGGTGATGTCCTCAAGGCCCGCGATCATGTTGAGGGTCGTCGACTTTCCGCAGCCAGACGGGCCGACCAGGATGATGAACTCGCCGTCGGCGATGTCCATGCTGATCTTGTCGACAGCCAGCGCGCCGTCGGGGTAGCGCTTGGTGATCTGGTCAAGAACTATCTCAGCCATTTTTTCTCCTAACCCTTGACCGCGCCCGAGGTCAGCCCGGCGACGATACGGCGCTGGAAGAACAGCACGAAGACGATGATCGGGATGGTGATGACCACTGCGGCGGCCGCGATCGGGCCGGTGGGGACGGTGAACTGCGAGCTGCCGCTGAAGTAGGCCATCGAGGCCGGAGCCGTCCGGGAACTGATCGTCGAGGTGAACGAGATCGCCAGCAGAAACTCGTTCCAGCAGGCCAGGAAGACCAAGATCGCGGTCGTCACCATGCCGGGCGCCGCCAGCGGCGCGATCACCTGAATGAACGCCTGGAACGGGGTGGCCCCGTCCATCTTGGCGGCCTTCTCGAGTTCCCACGGGATCTCGCGGAAGAATGCCGACAGCGTGTAGATCCCCAGCGGCAGGCCGAAGGCCACGTACGGGATGATCAGGCCGGGCCAGGTGTTGAACAGGCCGATCGCGCGCTCGATGCTGAACATCGGCGTCACCAGCGAGATCGCCGGGAACATCGCGATCAGCAGCGCCAGCCCGATCAGGACGGATTTGCCGGGGAACTCAAGCCGGGCGATCGCGTAGGCCGCCATCGAGGCCAATACCACCGCGATCAGCGTGGAGATGAGGCCGATCCCGATCGAGTTGATCAGCGGCCGGATGAACTGCGAGGTCTGCAGGATCTGAGTGTAGTTCGACCACGTCCAACCCCTCGGGATGAAGGTGGGTTTGAGCACGGCCGCCGGGGTCTTGAGCGACAGCGACACCATCCAGAGCACCGGTATCAGGGCCAGTGCTATGACGACGAAGTTGGCGATTCCCCATCCGGTCTTCTGGCGCGGGGTCGAGATCACAGCCATGAGCGCCTCACCTCTTTCCGATATCCGTGCCGGGGGCGGCGGTGCCGAAGCCCTTGATGAAGATCACCGCGATGAGCGCGACGCAGATGAAGATCAGGACCGAGATCGCCGATCCGATCCCCAGGTTGAGAGCGTTGAACAGGTTGTCGTAACCGAGGATCGAGACCGACCCCGTGCCGTTGTTGCCGGCGGTCAGGATGTAGATGTTGTCGAAGATCCGGAACGAATCCAGCGTCCTGAACAGCAGGGCGACCAGGATGGCCGGCTTCATCAGCGGCAGCGTGATTTTCGTGAACCGCTGCCAGGCGGTAGCGCCGTCGACCTTGGCGGCGCGCTGCAGGTCTTCGGGGACCAGGGACAGGCCCGCGAGCAGCAGCAACGCGATGAACGGCGTGGTCTTCCAGATCTCCGCGATGATGATCACGATGATCGCCTGGACCTGCGAGGTCAGCGGCGTAACGTTGCCGAGCGCCGACGACAGGTACCCCTGGCTCGGGGTCCAGGCGTACTGCCAGCCGTAAGCGGCCGCGACGGTCACGATGCCGTAGGGGATCAGCGCAGCGGTGCGGACCGAGCCCCGGCCGAACACCGTGCGGTGCATGAGCATCGCGAGCAGCATGCCGAGTACCAGCGCGATCCCGACGGAGAAGACCGTGATGACCAGAGTCACCACGAGCGAATGCCACCAGTACGACGAGCTGAGTACCGCGCCATAGTTGGCGAGCCCGACGAACTTCACGGCGTTCGGCAGTTCGAGGTTGTATCGCTCGAGCGACAGGTAGATGGCGTAGCCCACCGGATAGGCCGTGACCGCGATCATCACGATCACGGCCGGCGCGCAGAGCATCCAGCCAAGCTTCCGCTCGGCCTTGGCTCCTTCCGATAGCTCACGCTTGTGCTTGGCCGACTTTGTCTCGATGGCTTGGCTGCCGGCTGCCACCTGCGAGCTGGTGCTCATCGGTTTCCTCCCTCCTCGGGGGTCACGGGACCAGGCCTTTGGACTGCAGGGCGTTGGTGAGCTGACTGATCATCGACTGCTCGGTCGACTGCGGGCTGATGCCGGACGGCGGCGAGATCAGGTGCGAGATGTCGATGGAGACCACCTGGTACACGGGGGACTTCGGGCGGACGCTCGCGTTCTCGAGCGCATGCAGGATGTCGGCGTGGAACGGATAGTTCTTGAATAGCGCCGGGTCGTTGTACAGGCTGCTGATGGTGGGCGGCACGCCACCTGCGTTGGCGGCGTAAATCTGGTTCTGCCGGTCGCGCAGGCACAGCGCCGCCTTGAACGCCAGGGCCTGGTGCTGGCTGTAGGCGCTCACCGCCAGGTCGATGCCCCCGATCGTCACCTTGGCGGGCTGGCCGGGATTGACCTCCGGGTACAGGGTCCACTTGAAGTTCTTGAACATGGACGGGTTGTCCATCTTCATGGCTGGATAGACGAACGGGTAGTTCAGCTCGAACGCGGCCGTGTTGGCCTCCATCGCCAGCCGGTTCTCGTTCTCCATCTGCACCGGCAAAGACGGATCGGCGGCGGGGGAGCTGGCGAGCTGCTTCATGATCGACAGAGCCTTCACGGCCGGAGCGCCTAGCGTGACTTTGGTGGCGTCCGGATTCAGGACGGTGCCGCCCGCGCTCGCGACCATCGTGTTGAACCAGACCGTCGCGCCTTCGTACTGCGCGCCCTGGATCTCGATGTAGTGCGGCTTGCCTTCCTTGGCTAGCTTCTCGGAGTCGGCGATCATCTCCGCCCAGGTCTTCGGTGGGTTAGGCACCAGGTCGGAGCGATACCAGAGCAGCTGCGTGTTGGTGTTGTCCGGCACCGCATAGAGCTTGTTGTGCCAGATCGCCGTTTCCAGGGCCGGCTTCAGCGTGCCGTCCTCCGCCGCGGCCCTGTTCGCCCCGGTCCAGGGCACGATCCAGCCCGCCTCCGCGAACTCGGCCTCCCAGGTGACGTCCAGGCCCAGGATGTCGAGGGTGTTGTCGTGCGCGGCCAGCCGCCGGACCATTTGCTGACGCTGCCCGTCAGATCCGGTCGGCAGTTGCTGATAGGAGATCTGATACGCGCCGTGACTCTGATTGTCGCAGTTCTTGATCGCCTGCTGAGTGGCGCCTGAGTTGTCGGGATACAGATAGAAATTCAGCGTGACCGGCCCGGTGCCGGCACTGCTGGTGCCGCAGGCCGCGAGCACCGAGGAGACTAGCGCCACGCTGGCCAGGCCGGCGACTCCGCGGCTGCCCCGGCCGCGCGCACCTCGATTCTGCGGGGGGTTCCGGGGGGTCGTCCCCCCGGGCCGGCGCTGCGGGGGGTTCCGGGGGGTCGTCCCCCCGGGCCAGCCCAGCCTGGACGCGCGATTCTTGCCTGCCATCATCTTCCCTCCAGAACGTAGGACGGAACCTGGCATCACGAGCGATCGCCTGCTCGCTCGCTTAACTGATCGGCGAGGTGCGGCTGCGGGGGTTGGTAGCGCCGCGCCTGCCGGCCGGGATCGGCCGGGATCGGTGGGCGCGCGGGCGCGCGTCCCGGGCCGGTCGTGCTCCCGCGCTGCACCACTGCCAGCGCGAGCAACTGGCGCAACGGCTTGATCTGCTCACCGCGTAGCAGTGCGCAGAGCCGCCGCGCTCCCTCCGCGCCGCTTTCCTCCAGCGGCTGGCGGACGGTACTCAGGCCGATGAAGGCGGCCAGTTGAATGTCGTCGAAGCCGATCACCGAGAGCTGGTGCGGGACCGTCACGCCCAGTCGGTCGGCGGCGGCGATCACGCCCATCGCCTGGGTATCGGATGCGGCGAAGATCGCGGTCGGAGGATCGGGCAGGCCGAGCAGTTCGGCGGTGAAGGCTTCGGCGTGGGCCGGGCCGTGCGGTCCGACCCTGACCAGCTCCTCGTCGGCCTTTTGGTCGGCGGACACGCCGGCCGCCGCCAGCGCCCGGCGGTAACCCTCAAAACGCCGCTCAGAGGCGGTGAAGCCGAGCGACTTCGCCGTGTTGCGCTGCACGCGGTCGCCGATGAAGCCGATCCGCCTATGCCCGAGCGCGAGCAGGTGCTCGGCGGCCAGGTACCCGCCGGCCGCGTCGTCGATCACCGTGTGCGGTACGCCTCGGACGCTTATGTCGACCGTCACCAAAGGCACGTTCGCTCGCCTGAACGCGGCGACGTGATCGGCGCGCAGCGGAAGCGATACGACGATCACGCCGTCGGTCCGGTCGCGGCGCGGCAGCGAGCTAAGGAAATGATCGCGCTGGGTCGGGGAATTGACGCTGCAGACGACGGTCTCGTAGCCCTCGGCGTTCAGCACGGTCAGCGCGCCGGCCAGCCGCTGCACCACCGAGGGCGCGGTGAGATGGGGCACAACGATCGCGACCGTGCGCGCGGTGCCCTTAGCCAGTGATGTGGCCAGGTGACTCGGCTGGTAGCCGAGTTGCTCGACCACGGCCAGGACCTTGAGCCTGGTGGCTTCGCGCACGTTCGCGGCGCCGTTAATGACCCGCGATACCGTGCCGACTCCCACGCCAGAGGCGGCCGCTACGTCGGCGATGTTGGCCCGACGTGAACTCCGCATGGCGATCTCCTAGCTGAACCGGCGAAATGGAACCGGTTCCACAGAGGATTCGCTTTATCTTCACTCCGGGTAAAGGCTCCGTCAAGACCGGGTGGCTCCTGGCAAACGGCGTGAGGGCGACGCTTCCCCGGGTGTTTATGGTCAAACATCGCGTTGCGGTAGGTCATACCCCCGGGCCTACACTTAGCCTGTTTCTGCTCCTCGGCTCGAGGAGAACGCGATGGTCACCGCGTTTGTGCTCTCTGGCGGGGCCAGCTTGGGAGCGGCCCAGGTCGGGATGCTCACTGCCCTGGCCGAGGCGGGCGTGCGGCCTGACCTCGTGGTGGGCACCTCGGTCGGAGCGATCAACGGCGCATGGCTCGCCGGCGGCGTGGACTGCGAAGGCCTGGGCGAGGTCTGGCGAGCCCTGCGCCGCGAGACGGTGTTCCCGACGCGGCTGGTCGATGGACTGCTTGGCCTAGCTGGGCGGCGCGGCCATCTGGTGCCGGATCACGGCCTCCGCCGGCTTCTTCGCGAGCATGTGCGGTTCGAGCGCCTTGAAGAGGCCCAGGTGCCATTCCACGTCGTGGCCACTGACGTTCTCAGCGGCTGCGACACCCTCCTATCCCATGGCGATTCGATCGAGGCGATTCTCGCCAGCACGGCGATCCCGGGCGTCCTACCGCCGGTCAGGGTCGAGGGCCGGGACCTGATGGATGGCGGGGTCGTCAACAACACGCCGATCTCGCACGCGGTGCGGCTCGGAGCCGACGTCGTCTGGGTGCTGGCGACCGGATACTCGTGCGCGCTGGCCGAACGGCCGCGCGGTGCCCTCGGGATGACCCTGCACGCGGTGACTCTCGGGATCAACCGGCGACTGGCCGCCGATGTTCGGCGGTACGGAGACCGGGTGGACCTGCGCCTGGCTCCGCCGCTCTGCCCGATCAGGACATCGGCCGCCGACTTCGGCCAGGCCGGTGCCCTGATCGGACGGGCGCATTCCCTTACCAAGGACTGGCTCGCCGGCGGGGCGCCGCCGCAGTTGGCTGCGGCGGCCAAGCTCGATCCGCACGGCCACGCAAGGTAGGCCCTGCTAGCGGGCCGGTTCCGGCGGCGTCTTTTGCCCAGCGGCGTCTTTGCCCAGCGGCGTCATCCGTCCAGTGGTGGATGGCGGTAGAAGTTCGGGCTCTGGTCGAAGTTCTGGTAGTACCGGTGGAAGACCGGCGTCGCGGATGACGCGGCGGGCGGGACGATCCAGCTCCAGTCGGCGGGGCAGGTCCGGCCCTCGCGCTCCTCCTTAGCGAGGTGTTGGAGGAAGCGGGCCGACTCGGTGTGATGATCGGCGATGGTGACGCCCGCAATGTCATACGAGTGCAGCACCGCGAGGTTGAGCTCGGTCATCGCCTTGTCTTTCCACAGGTTCCGGTCGCAGGCCGTCGAGAGCCCGAGCTTCTCGGCGATCAGCGGCAGCTGGTCGTAACGGCCGGCGTCGCCGAAGTCGCGCGATCCGACCTCGGTGCCCATGTACCAGCCGTTGAACGGCGCGGCCGGATAGCTAATGCCGCCGATCTCCAGGTACATGTCGCTGATCACGGGTACGGCATGCCAGCGCAGGCCGAGGTCGGCGAACCACTCGTATTCGGGGTGGATGATCGGTACCTCAAGGACCGCGTCGGCCGGCAGCTCATGCAGCGTCGCGATCGTGCCTGGTTCCTTGACGATGAGCGGGAGCACGTCGAACCGGCCTGCGGCCCGGCCGGCCACCCAGCCGAGATCTTGCGCCAGCCTGGTGATGCCGACGCTGGCCGGGTCGCCGAGCACCGTGCCGTCGGCGTTCTCGTAGCCCGCGTACCTGATCAGCTGGGAGCTGAGGATGCGCGGCCCCGGCTTCCCGGGAGCGTCCGGCGCGAAGACGGTGATCACGGGCCGGATCCGGCCCTCGTTCGTGGCCTTCCGCAAGTGCATGATCGACTCGGCGGCGACCTCGGGGGCGTCGCGAACCTCGCGGCGGTCGCGCACCTGCAAGCTGCGCCAGTACAGGCGGCCGATGCACTTGGCGCTGTTCCGCCAGGCGACCCGCGCGCCGAACTCGAGCTCGGTCGGCGTGTGCCAGTAGGTGCCGGTCGCCCCGATCTCGCGTCGGATCTGGCGGATTCGTCCCTCGGGCTCCCCGGCCTGGTTCTCGCGGTAGAACAGCCTGATGAAGCGTTCGGCGCTGGCCAGCAGGCTGTCCAGCGCGACCGCGTCCGGGTCGGCCGGCGACCAGGTGGCGGGCAGCGGACCAAGGTCGGCGGTGAAGTCGCCGTGCACCCGCCTAAGCGCCGTCCAGCCGTTACCCCCGTTGCTGCTGCCGTTGACCGCATGGCCGTTAGCCCCGCTGCCGTCGGGTGCGTTGCCGTTGGATGCGTTGCTGTTGTGTGCGTGGCCGTTGGGTGCGTGGCCATTAGCGGAGCCGTTCGATGCGTGGCCGTTGGGCGTATGGCTGTCGGGTGCGTGGCCGTTCGCGGAGTAGCCGTTGAGCGCCGTGCCGTCTGCCCCGCGGCCGTTGGGCGTGTGGCCGTTCGGTGCATGGCCGTTGTCGGCCGCGCCGTTCAGCGTCGCCCAGTTCAGCGCCGAAAAGTCGAGGTGGGGGCGGTCGTAGTGAGCGTCGTTCACGTGGTTTCCGTTCACGTGAATTCCGTTGGCCGGCGTTTCGGTAGGCGACATGCCGTCCATCGCACCGTCGTTGACCAGTTGGCCGTCGAAGGCGGTGCCGCTGGCTACCTCGCCATCGGTCGGCGCGGGATCCAGCGCGACCGGACAGCCAAGGAATGCTGACGCCGCCGGAGGCTGTTCGACGACCGGCTGGGTCAGGAATCCTGGCTGGGCCTGGTCGACCGGCTGGGCCGGGAAGCCTGGCTGCGTCTGGAATCCTGGCTGGGCCTGGTCGACCGGCTGGGCCGGGAATCCTGGCTGCGTCTGGAATCCTGGCTGGGTCTGGGCGACCGGATGAATCCGGGCGACCGGCTGGATTTGGATGACCGGCTGGGGCTGGATGACCGGCTGGGGCTGGAAGGCCAGCTCCTGGTTGTGGCGGCCCTTCCGCTTGCGGCCTTGCCTGCGCCTGCGGGAACCGGAAGCGCGGTCCTGGTTCAGGCTCATGCGAACCACCGCGCCAGGTCCTGGCTCGCTCCCTGTCCATGACTTACCGGGGTCAATCCCCGGCTAACCCCACTACCGCACGACATGGCGCCCTCCGGTGGCCGGCTTCGCGACTCCGAATCGGAACCGCGAATCCAGCATCCGCAGGCAGCCTGATGCCCACATTGCACTCGCCTTGACGCCTATCTTGCAACGCCCACGCCCGCCCCGGTGCGCCCGGACGCCCGTGCCCGCCTGTCGCCACGTCGGCCGCCATTCAAGATTGCGGCTCCTCACCTCGGGCCAGGCAGAACCGCAAGCGCACCGATCCCTGGCCGTCGGCCACTTAGCCCTGGTTGCGACGACATAGCCCTGGTTGCGCTGACATAGCCCTGGTTAGCGAGTCCGAAAGCAGGATTAATCCGACAAAATTCGTCGCCAATCAGGGCTAAGAGCCTGTGAATTATTAACACGCTGGTTTGGGGGTGAGGGTGAGTCCGTGGGCTTGGGCGTGGCTGGTGAGGTCGGTGAGGGTTCTGAGTCGGGGGCCTGCGGGTTCGGTGGGGTAGCCGGCGTTGATGAGGAGGGGCCAGGTGCGGTTCTGGGCTTTGATGATGGTGCTGGGGGTGACGGCGAAGAGCTGGGCGAGGGCGGCGGGCAGGGGGCGGTAGCGGAGGCTGAGGATGGTGATGAGGGCCTGCTCGGCGAGGTTGAGCAGGAAGGGGCTGCGGGGGCTGGGGTCGCCGGCCTGGTGGTGCAGGGCAGTCAGGAGCTGGTTCCAGGCGCCGGGGGTCATGCCGGTGAGGGCGGGGTGGGCCAGGGGGTGGTGCCGGGTCCTGGTGGCGGTGGCGGCGGGTTCGGGGCGGGTGGTTCGGGGCGCAGGGTGTAGTTCCAGTCGCCGTGCCAGGGGTGGCGGTGCAGGGGCAGGGCCCTGACCTCGGCTTTGCTGATCCGGATTCCGGTGGGGTAGGTGCCGGGGTCGAGTTCGGCGCGGACGGTCAGGCCGGTGCGGGTGGTGGTGGCGGCGATGGACTGGACGATGACTTCGTGGCTGGTCAGGGGGCGTCCGCGCCAGTTCATGGTGATGTGGGAGAACAGGCGGTGCTCGACCTTGTTCCATTTGGAGGTGCCGGGCGGGAAGTGGCAGCAGGTGATCTCCAGGCCGGTTTCCAGGGCCAGGGCGGCCAGCCCGGTTTTCCAGGCGCGGGTGCGGTAGCCGTTGGACCCGCCGGCGTCGGCGGTGACCAGCAGCCGCGACGCGGCGGGATAGGCCTCCTGTCCGGCGCTGTTCCACCAGCGGCGGATCGATTCGACGGCGAACGCGGCGGTGTTGCCATCGGTGCCGACGCTGACCCAGCCGGCGTCGGCGGCCAGGTCGTAGATCCCGTACGGGATGGCCTTGCCCTCGCTGTCGCTGGCGAAGTCATGATCACGGACCCGGGCCGGATCGCCTCCGGGCCGCCAGGCCTGCCCGGCACTGGCGAACTGGCCGACCATCTCCTTCTTCTTCGCGTCCGCGCTGATCACCGGATCACCGCAGTCCTGATATGCCCTGACCTGGTCGTTGATGTACCGGAACTGGGTGTCCCGGTCCGGGTGCTGCTTTCCCTCGATGGTCTTGGCGTTGGCCTGCAGGCTGAACCCCTCGGCGTGCAGCAGCGCCCCGACCGTGCGGGCCGAGACCGGGTGCCCGGACGCGGTCAGCTCGGCGGCCAGCGTCCGGGTCGACTTGAGCGTCCACCGCAGCGGCGACACCGGATCGCCCCGCTCCTCCGGCTCCACCAGTGCCAGCAGCGCCGGGACCAGCCCCGGATCGGTCACCGCGGCCTGCTTGCGGCCCCCGCCCGGCCTCCGGACCCGGCCCAGCGGCTCCGCCCCCGCCTCCAGCTCCGCGACCCCCGCCGACACCGTCCCCTCCCGCACCCCCGCTGCCCGCGCCACCAGCCGGATCCCCCCGTGCCCCAGAGCCCGCGCCTCAGCGCCCAGCACCAGCCGCCGCTGCCGCTCATCCAGATGCGGCAAGATCACCGCGAACTTCGCCGCCAGCACCTCTTCCGCCACCACCACATCGCCCATACCACAACAGCATGCCGCAAATCCTGAATCAACGAGTTATATTTGCCCAGGCACTTAGCCCTGGTTGCCGTCACCGAAACCGGCATAAATCCGGCAAAATTCTGCGCCAACCAGGGCTAAGGCGTCCTAACCAGGGCTAAGTTGTCCGTAACCGGGGCCTGGCAACGCTAGCGGAGCGGCCAGGCTGCCCATTC
>DATNFM010000248.1:0-32195 GCA_035606435.1 Streptosporangiaceae bacterium
ACTAGTCGAAGAAATCGAAAAGCGCACCACCTAGCTCGCCCGTAAGCAGGCGATGCGACCTGGAGAACCGGCCGGGCGATCGCCGGTGGTGCCGGTGTTGCGCATGTTGTCGCTGATACGACGTGAGCGATCACCGGGAAAGTTCGTTGTGGCGAGGCGCACCACGAACTTTCCCCGTTATGTGCGGCCGGGCTGGGATCGCGCGGTTTGCGTGCGTGCGGACTGGGCTGCGCGCGGGCTGGCTGGGCTGCGCGCGGTTTGCGTGCGGGCTGGCTGGGCTGCGCGCGGGCTGGGCTGCGCGGGCTGGGCTGCGCCGCGGTTTGCGTGCGGGGCGGACCCGAACCGCACCGCGGTCGGCGACGCCCGAGTTCCAGAGCGCGAAATCGCCTGGCGGGGCGGGCCGACGTGGGCGAGAATTTTGATGTCGGGGATGGCGGGGGCGGTGGGCGGTGTTGTCGTTCGCGGTTACTCGGCGGCGCTATTGCTCCCACCTGTGCCAGTTAGGCTGGTAAGACCATGGCAAACCTTGAATCCCGCAGCGGCGGCGGGCTGCCCGCCGGGCCGGCCGAGCCGGTTCAGCCAGCCGAGTCGCCGGGCGATGCGCTCACGTACGACGGCCAGGAGCCACTGGCAGCCGTGCGGGTGCTTCCCCGTGCCGGCGACGGGTCCGGCGTCTACCTGGACCACGCGGCGAGCACGCCAATGCTGCCTGAGGCTTTCGACGCCATGGTGGCCGAACTAGCGCATACCGGAAACCCGTCCTCGTTGCACAACGCCGGCCGCCGCGCCCGCCGCGTCATCGAGGAGTCGCGGGAGCAGATAGCCCAGACCTACGGTGCGCGGCCAAGCGAGGTCATCTTCACCAGCGGCGGTACCGAGGCGGACAACCTGGCGATCAAGGGCCTGTTCTGGTCGCGCCGGGGCCCGAACAGCCCAGCCGACGACGAGGCACAGACCAGCGTCGGCGCCTGCCCAGCCAAGAAGCTTCGCAACCGCATTCTCGCGACCGCGACCGAGCATCACGCGGTCCTGGACTGCGTCCGCTGGCTCGGCGAGCACGAGAACGCCGACGTCGACTGGCTCGGTGTCGACAGCGACGGCCTGCTCAGTCCGGACACGCTCCGCGACGAGATCGAGCGCGACCCTGACACCGTGGCGCTGGTCAGCGTGATGTGGGCGAACAACGAGGTCGGCACGATCCAGCCGATCGCCGAGCTGGCTTCCGTCGCGGCTCGGTACGGGATCCCGTTCCACAGCGACGCGGTACAGGCAGCCGGCCAGCTTCCGGTCAGCCTGGCCGAAAGCGGCGCCACCGCGCTTACGATCACCGGGCACAAGATCGGGGGACCGGTCGGCGCCGGCGCCCTCCTGCTGGCCAGGGGCCAGGACCCGGTGCCGGTGCTGCATGGCGGCGGCCAGGAGCGGGACGTGCGCTCGGGCACCTTGGACACGGCCGCGATCGCCGGGTTCGCCGTGGCGGTCGGGTGGGCGGCCCGCAACCAGGCCGAGCACGCGGCCCGGGTCGGCAAGCTCAGGGACAGCCTGGTCGACGTGGTGCGCGCGACGGTACCGGACGCGATCTTGAACGGCCCCGAGCCGGGGCCGAGCCGGCTCGCGAGCAACGCCCACTTCTCGTTCCCCGGTTGCGAGGGTGACGCGCTGCTGATGCTGCTCGACGCCAAGGGCATCGCGTGCTCGACCGGATCGGCCTGCACGGCCGGCGTCGCTCAGCCGAGCCACGTGCTGCTCGCGATGGGCGCCGACCGGGCGCGGGCCAAGAGCTCGCTTCGGTTCTCGCTCGGGCACACCAGCACCCAGGACGACATCGACGCGCTCGGTGAGGTCATCGGCGAGGTCGTCGAGCGAGCCCGGCGGGCCGGCCGATGAAGGTACTCGCGGCCATGTCCGGAGGCGTCGACTCGGCGGTCGCCGCCGCGCGCGCCGCCGAGGCCGGATACGACGTGACCGGCATTCATCTCGCCCTGTCGGAGAACCCGAGTTCCTACCGCACCGGCGCCCGAGGTTGCTGCACGCTCGAAGACGCCCGCGACGCCCGCCGGGCGGCCGACGTGATCGGCATCCCGTTCTACGTGTGGGACATGGCCGAGCGGTTCGCCACCGATGTGGTCGACGACTTCGTCGCCGAGTACGCCAGGGGCAATACCCCCAACCCGTGCCTGCGCTGCAACGAGAAGATCAAGTTCGCGGCCGTCCTGGACCGGGCCGTCGCGCTCGGGTTCGACGCCGTCTGCACCGGCCACCACGCCAGCATCGACCGCAGCACCGGCCAGCCAAGGCTGGTCCGCAGCGTCGACCAGGGCAAGGACCAGTCCTACGTGCTCGCCGTGCTGACCCCGGCCCAGCTCAGCCGGGCGATGTTCCCGCTCGGCGACAGCACCAAGGACCAGGTGCGGGTCGAGGCCGCCCGGCGAGGACTGGCGGTCGCCGACAAGCCCGACAGCCACGACATCTGCTTCATCGCCGACGGCGACACCAGGGCGTTCCTGCGCCGCAAGCTCGGCGAGGCCCCCGGTCCGATCGTCGACCGCGACGGCCGGGAGATCGGCCACCATGACGGCAGTTACGGCTTCACCGTCGGCCAGCGGCGCGGCCTGCGGATCGACACCCCGGCCAGCGACGGAAAGCCGAGGTACGTGCTGGACATCGAGCCGGTTTCCGGCACGGTCCGCGTCGGCCCGGCCGCCGCGCTCGACGTCACGGAAATCACCGCCGCCCGCCCGGTCTGGACCGGCTGCGAACCCCCGTCCGGCCCCATCGAGGCCGCGGTTCAGCTCCGCGCGCACGGCGAGACCTTCCCGGCGACCTGCGAGCCCGACCCAGACGGCTCGATCAAGATCCGGCTGCATACCCCGGCCCGAGGCGTCGCCCGCGGCCAGGCCGCCGTCCTCTACGACGGCCCGGTCGTCCTCGGCTCTGGCACGATCGCTTCGACAGCGATCACGGCGCCGTCTCCTAGCTGATCAACGTCGGTAGCGGTCGCTACGATGGCTCGGTGAGTGCTGAAGGACGACAGTTTCCCTGGCCGGCGGCTAGTGCGACCGGCGTTGGTTCCTGGCCGGGCACCGACCCGCGCGAGGCGATCGCGGTCATACTCGGAGAGTTGCCAGAACTCCCGCACCTTCCCGAGCTCCCAGCTCGCGGTCCAGGTGCGGACATCGTCGGCCGCACCGCCGGATTGCTCGTCGACCTGCCGGTCCAGACGACCGCGCGCGGCTGGCGGCTCGGCGCCCGATCGGGCCGCGACTCCGGCCGCGCGGTCAGTTACATGTCCGCCGACCTCGACGCGATCGAGGAGGTGGCGGCCGGCTACTCCGGGCCGTTCAAGATCCAGGCCTGCGGCCCGTGGACGCTTGCGGCCTCGCTTGAGCTCACCCGAAGTGTCGAGCCCGCGCTGGCCGACCCCGGCGCGATCGCCGACCTGACCAGTTCGCTGGCCGAGGGCCTCGCCGCCCACGTAGCGGCCGTCCGCAGCCGGCTGCCCGACGCGACGATCCTGCTCCAGCTCGACGAACCCGCGCTGCCCGCCGTGCTCACCGGCGCGGTGCCAACGGCCAGCGGCCTGCGCCGGCTCCCGCCGGTCGACGACTCGATCGCGGCTGACAAGCTCGGCGCCGTGCTCGCCTCGGCATCCGCGCCGGCTGTCGTGCACTGCTGCGCACCGGAAGTTCCTTTTTCATGCATAAAAATGTGCGGTGCTTTTGCTGCCTCGTTCGATCTGGCGCTGTTCCGGCGGACTGACGAAGACGGCTTCGGCGAGGCGGTCGAGTCCGGCCTGGGCATGTTCATCGGCGCGGTCCCGACGGCCGCTCCGCCCGTGACTGAGCGGCCGGACGAGGACGGTCGAATCCCTGCCACCAAGATCATCGACATGTGGCTGCGGATCGGCCTGCCCGCCGCCAGCCTCTCCGGCCAGGTCGTCGTCACCCCAGCCTGCGGCCTCGCCGGCGCGTCACCCGCCTATGCCAGAGCCGCTCTCACCCGGTGCCAGTCAGCCGCCCGGCTGATTCCAGAAATGCTCGAGGAGCGCGTTCCATGAGCGAACCGACAGAATCCCAGACGGCCGAAGGCGCGGGGGGTGCGGGGGGTCGTCCCCCCGCAGACGACACTGTGGCCGAAGGCGCGGGAGGTCTGTCCTCCGTGGGCGAGGCTGAGTCGACGGCGGTCGTCGCCGAGGCCAGTGCCGAAGTGAAGCACCGGCACGCGGAGCTGGCCGAGCAGGTCGCGGACGCCAATCACCGCTACCACGTGCTCGACTCGCCGGTGATAGCGGACGCCGAGTACGACCGGATGGCGAAGGAACTGCGCCAGCTCGAAGATACGTATCCGGAGTTGCGGACGCCGGACTCGCCAACCCAGCAGGTCGGCGGCGAGGCGATCGCGGTCGGCTTCGCACCGGTCACCCATCTGATGCGGCTATACAGCCTGGACAATGCTTTCTCCGCCGAAGAACTCGACGGCTGGTACGCCAGGGCCGAGCGTCTCGGCGGCACCGGCCCGTTCCTCTGCGAACTGAAGATCGACGGCCTCGCGGTCGATCTGGTCTATGAGAACGGCGCGCTGGTCAGGGCCGCTACCCGAGGCGACGGCACTACCGGCGAGGACGTCACCGCGAACGTCCGCACGATCGCCGCTGCCCCGGTCAAGCTGTCCGGATCGGGTTGGCCCGCGACGCTCGAGGTGCGCGGTGAGGTGTTCTTGCCGGTGGCGGCGTTTCACGAGCTGAACGAGCGCCAGGCGGAGGCGGGCAAGCCGCCGTACGTGAACCCGCGCAACACCGCCGCCGGCTCGCTGCGCCAGAAAGACCCGGCCGTCACCGCCAGCAGGCCGCTGGACCTGATCCTGCACGGCGTCGGCGCCGTCGTTGGCGAGCAGGCCGAACGGCCGGACAGCCAGTCGGGCTGGTACGACCAGATGCGGGCCTGGGGCCTGCCGGTCAGCAAGCTCTACAAGGTGCTGGCGGACTTCGACGGCGTGCGCGAGTACATCGCCCATTACGGCGAGCACCGGCACGATCCGCCGTACGAGATCGACGGAGTCGTGGTCAAGCTGGACCAGGTCGCTGTCCAGACTGCCCTGGGCACCACCAGCCGCGCGCCGCGCTGGGCGATCGCCTACAAGTACCCGCCGGAGGAAGTGACCACCCGACTCCTCGACATACAAGTCAATGTAGGGCGGACCGGTCGGGTCACCCCGTTCGCGGTCATGGCACCCGTGATCGTCAGCCAGTCGACGGTCGAGCGGGCCACCCTGCATAACCAGGATGAGGTCGTCCGCAAGAACGTGCTGATCGGCGACATGGTCGTGCTCCGCAAGGCCGGCGACGTGATCCCCGAGGTCGTAGGCCCGGTCCTGGACCTGCGGGACGGCTCGGAGCGCGCGTTTGATTTCCCGACGCAGTGTCCGAGTTGCGGTACGACGCTGGCCCGCGAGGAGACCGAGGTGGACTGGCGCTGCCCGAACACCAGGTCGTGCCCGGCCCAGCTGGTCGAGCGGCTGTACCACATCGGCAGCCGTGGAGCCTTTGACATCGAGGTGCTCGGCGGAAAGGCCGCGTTCGCGCTGCTCGACGACGCTCTGGTGGCCGATGAGGGCGACGTGTTCGGCCTGACCGAGCAGGACCTGGCCCGGTCACCGTTCTTCGTGACGATCGGCGGCGCGCTCACCGCGAACGCGACGAGCTTGCTGCGGAATCTCGACGAAGCGCGCACCCGGCCGCTCTGGCGGGTGCTGGTCGCGCTGTCGATCAGGCACGTCGGCCCGACGGCGGCGCGGGCGCTCGCGGCGGCGTTCGGCTCGGTCGACGCGATCGCGGCGGCCCCGGCCGAAACCCTGACGCTGGTCGACGACGTCGGCCCGACGATCGCCAATTCGATCATCGACTGGTTCGGTGTCGACTGGCACCGGGCGATCGTCGAGAAGTGGCGCGATGCCGGCGTGCTGCTCGCGGACCCGAACTTCACTGGAAAAGGACCTGGAGCCGACTCAGAAGATGGCGCCGCGAAACCGCTCTCCGGAGTGACCGTGGTGCTGACCGGAACCCTTGCGAATCAGACCAGGGAAGAGGCGGCCGAGGCCATCGGTGCTCTCGGTGGCAAGGTCTCCGGCTCGGTGTCGAAGAAGACCGGCTTCGTCGTGGCGGGGGAGAACCCAGGCTCGAAGCTCGACAAGGCGGCCTCGCTCGGCGTGCCCGTGCTCGACGAGGATGGCCTGCAGGTACTGCTTACCGACGGCCCCGAGGCCGCCGCGGCCGCCGGGACATCCGGGGCGGAAAAGGGCTAACGCGACCGCCGGGGCAGATGGTGCCGTAGTGCCAGATCACGGCTGGTAGCCGGTTAACTACGACAAGGCGGCTAGTAACAGATAGTATGCGTTTGGCTGCGTCAAGTGTAGTTGTCGGGGTAGCCTGATCCACAGTGAATCACGCACCGGCTCCCCCCGGTTACTCCGGCGGCTCGTGAGGACACCATGAAAGACGCGAACGACACGCGGAACATTGGTCCGCGTTTCGGCTCTCCGCTGTGGCTGTATATGACCGCGATATCGGTCGCCGGCAGCGCCGTGCTTGCTGCTGCCTTTTTCGGTCTGGGCGACCTGCGGAACCATCTGTCACTGCCAATGTTCTGGGTGGTCTCCGGCATGATCCTGGCCGGTGAGATCTGGCGGATCGCCACCCCGGGACGCAGCAGCGCCGACTCACTAGCCGCCGCCAGGTCGATCACCTTCGGCGCCATGTTGTTCTGGGGCTTCCCGGTGGCGGTCCTGGTCAGGGCGGCGTCCGTGGTCGTCGGCGGCATAGCGCAGCGGCACACGCCGCACCGGATCGCCTTCAATGCCGCTCAGCTCAGCCTTAGCCTCGGCGCGGCCGAACTGGCTTTGCTCGCGCTTGGGCTGCACCCGTCGATCCTTCAGCCCTGGCGTCCGAACGACCAGGGCTCCTATCTGGTGATCTTCGCTGCCGCCGCCTACTTCATCGTGAACTACACGCTGGTCGCGGTCGCTGTCTCGCTTCGGACCAGGTCGCCGATCAAGTCCGTCGTCCAGGCCAACCTGCGCTACCAGGCCGGCGCCTCGGTCGTGCTGTTCGCTACCGCGCCGCTGGTCACCGTGGCAATGGAGACCCACGAGCCGCTGATCGTCGCGCTGTTCGCCTTCCCGCTGGCCACTATCTATGTCAGCGCCGCGATGTCGGTACAGCGGGAGCATCAGGCCAGCCATGACGAGCTGACCGGCCTGGTCAACCGCAAGCTGCTGGCCAAGCGCGGCAACGAGGCGCTGGCCAAGGCCACGACGGCGGGCTCCAAGGCAGGCTTCCTGCTCATCGACCTGGACCGGTCCACCGGGCTCAAGCAGGTCAACGACACGCTCGGGCACGCGGTCGGGGACCGGCTGCTGCAGGTCGTCGCGCACCGGCTCGCGCACAGCGTGAGGCCGGGCGACGTGGTGGCCAGGCTCGGCGGCGACGAGTTCGCCGTGCTGCTGCCTACGGTCAAGGAGCCGGGCGGGGCCAGGGAGGTCGCGTCCAGGCTGCGGGCCGCCCTGGCCGAGCCGGTGCGGCTCGAGACGATCGTGTTCGAGATCCAGGCCAGCGTCGGGTTCGCGATCTACCCGGACGACGCGAGCAGCTTCGAGCAGTTGCTGCAGCGCTCCGATGTGGCGATGTACGTGGCGAAGGAACGCGGCAGCGGTACCGAGCGGTACAACGCCGAGTACGACCGCAACTCCGCCGACCGGCTGGCGTTGCTCGGTGACCTGCGCGGCACGATCCAGCGCGGCGAGATCGAGCTGTACTTCCAGCCCAAGGTCCGCCTGGCTGACCGTCAGGTACTCGGCATGGAGGCGCTGGCCCGCTGGCCGCATCCGCGCCGGGGGGTGCTGGCGGCGGCCGACTTCGTCGGTTTGGCCGAGCAGTCGCACCTGATGAGCGAGCTCACCGAGCAGGTGGTCGACAAGGCGCTGGCCCAGGCCTCGCGCTGGTGGAAGGCCGGGTTGCCGGTGCAGGTCGGCGTCAACCTTCCCGCCCGGGATCTGCTCAGCGACCGCATCGTCGACCTGGTCGGCAACGCGCTGAGCAGGCACGGCCTGCCGCCGCAGGCCATGCGACTCGATATCAACGAGCAGCTCCTGGCAGGCAAGGCGGCCCAGGCGGCCTCGACCATGCAGGCGCTGTCCGACCTCGGCGTCGGGGTGAGCCTGGACGACTTCGGCACCGGCTACTCCTCGCTCGCGCAGCTCACCGGGCTCGGAGTCACCGAGGTCAAGCTGGATCCCGCGCTGATCCGCGGCCTTCCTGACTCCATCGACCACAGCGTGACGATCAAGTCGCTGGCCCGCCTGGCGTCCTCGCTCGGGATCAGGTCAATCGGCGAGGGCGTCGAGACCGAGGCCGCGGCCGATGCGCTGCGCCTGCTCGGCTGCGACGGAGCCCAGGGCTGGTACTTCTCCCGTCCGCTGAACGCCGCCATGGCCACCGAATGGCTGAGCGAGCACTACGTGCCCGAGCCGGCCCCAACGTCTTGCCTCGACCAGGCCAAGCTGGCCGACCAGCGCACCCGCCGCACCACCGAACCAGCCGGCCCTCCAGGCCGCCCGGACACCCAGCCCACCCCAGTCAAGACCAAACCCATCACCGCCGCCGTCCCCGCCACCAGGTAACGGTTCGGTTCGGTCCGGCGGCGGCGCGGCGACTCTGCTCCTGAGCCAGGTCAGGGTCGGCGTTGCGACGGTCGGCTACCTCCTTGCCGGGGTGCGGCAGAGCAGTGCCTTCACGTGATCACGATGATTTAGCCGTGTCAGCGCAGAAAAGTCGCCACGATCATGAAAATTGGGATTGTATGTCCGATTTCACGAGGCGAGTTTTCGCCTCGTGTGGAATTTTCGGCTCAGGAGACGTGTAAATCGCCGTCAGGCGAAAACTCCACGTGATCAGTCAATGCCGCGTCTGATCGTGGAGAGTTACCGCGTGGTGGAGTGTTGACCGCGGAAAAGCGCGGCAAACACTCCCCGCAACGGCAACCCTCCCCGGCAAACCCGGCATTCAGGGCAGATTTTCTTGATCGTGGAGCGTTTCCGGCGGCCCTGCGGCTAAGTCTCCGCGAAACGGCCGCCGCAGCAGCATCGGTGCCTCGTTGGTGTCGTAGCTTCGCTGGAAGCTACGACACAGGTGCCGCCGTGATGTAGCCAGGACTGCCTCGCTGCCGCTTTGGTGTAGTTCGGTCCTGGGACGCTACTACATCAGCGAGGCTTTGCTGTTGCTGGCAGGCCGGCCTAGTGATGCGGCGGCACGGGGCCAAGAGGTGGGCGCAGCCGACTAATCCGTTCGGTCCGGCGGGCAGGCCGGCCTAGGATGGCGGGCGTGTCCATTACCCGAGATGAGGTCGCGCACCTCGCCAAGCTGTCCAGGCTGGCGCTCAACGACGATGAGCTTGATCATTTCGCCGGGCAGCTTGATGTCATTATCGGCGCCGTGGCCAGGGTGCAGGAGGTCGCAGCGGCCGGCATCCCGCCTACCACGCATGCAGCCGAGCTTGTCAACGTCTTCCGTGACGACGTAGTGCAGGGGCCGCTCGACGCCGACGTAGCGCTCTCCCAGGCGCCCGCCGCCGAGCAGGACCGGTTCCGCGTTCCTCGCATCCTGACGGAGGAGTAAGCGATGGCCGGCAACGACTTGATCACGATGACCGCCGCTCAGATGGCGAAGGCCGTGGCCGACGGCGAGATCTCGGCCGTCGAGCTGACCCAGGCCCACCTGGACCGGATCGAACTGACCGACGTCGCCGTCCGGGCGTTCCTGCACGTCGCACCGGAGGCCGCGCTCGCCGCTGCCCGCGAGGTCGACGAGCAGCGGGCCGCTGGCAAGCCACTCGGGCCGCTGGCAGGCGTGCCGCTGGTGCTGAAGGACGTGTTCACGACTAAGGACATGCCTACTACCTGCGGGTCCAAGATCCTGGCGGGGTGGCAGCCGCCGTATGACTCGACGGTCACCAGGCGGCTGCGCGACGCCGGGATCGTGATCCTCGGCAAGTCGAACATGGACGAGTTCGCGATGGGTTCCTCCACCGAGAACTCCGCGTTCGGCCCGTCGCACAATCCGTGGGACCTGAAGCTGGTACCCGGAGGCTCGTCGGGCGGCTCCTCGGCCGCCGTCGCCGCTTACCAGGCCCCGCTGGGCATCGGCTCCGACACCGGCGGCTCGATCCGCCAGCCGGCCGCGGTCTGCGGCCTCGTGGGCACCAAGCCAACCTACGGCGGCAACTCCCGGTACGGCGTGGTCGCCTTCGCCTCTAGCCTGGACACCCCAGGTCCGCTGGCCAGGACCGTGCTGGACGCGGCCCTGCTGCACGAGGCGATGTCCGGTCACGACCCGGCCGACTCCACCTCGCTCGACGCGCCGGTCCCGCCCGTGGTCGCCGCCGCCCGTCACGCCGACGTGGCCGGGCTCACGATCGGCGTGGTCTCCGAGCTGAGCGGCGAGGGCTACGAGAGCGGCGTCCTGACCAGGTTCAACGAGACCGTTGAGCTGCTCGAATCGCTAGGTGCGAAGGTCACCGAGGTGTCTTGCCCGCACTTCACCTACGCGCTGCCCGCCTACTACCTGATCGCACCGAGCGAGTGCTCCTCGAACCTGGCCCGGTTCGACGCGATGCGCTACGGGCTGCGGATCGGCGACGACGGCGAGGCCAGCGCGGAAGAGGTGATGAGCCTGACCAGGGCGATCGGCTTCGGCGCCGAGGTCAAGCGCCGGATCATGCTCGGCACCTACGCGCTGTCCAGCGGCTACTACGACGCCTACTACGGCAAGGCGCAGCAGGTGCGCACGCTGATCGTCCGCGACTTCGACCAGGCCTTCGAGCAGGTCGACGTGCTGGTCTCGCCGACCACGCCGACCACGGCGTTCCCGATCGGCGAGCGGGCCGATGACCCGATGGCCATGTACCTGGCCGACCTGTGCACGATCCCGAGCGACCTGGCTGGCAACGCGGCGATCTCCGTGCCCTGCGGCGTCGCCCCGGAGAACGGCCTTCCGGTCGGATTCCAGGTGATGGCGCCGGTGCTGGCCGATGACCGGCTCTACCGGGTCGCCGCGGCGGTCGAGGCCGCGCTCGACCAGCGGCGCGGCCATCCGCTGCTGACCCAGGCCCGCGGCCTGGATCACATCGCGGACGTCACCGAGGCAGGACGGTAAGGGACGATGACAACCACAGCTTCCAAGCCGGTCCCTTTCGACCTGGCGATCAGCAAGTACGAGCCCGTGATCGGCCTGGAGACTCACGTCGAGCTCGGCACGGTCACCAAGATGTTCTGCGGCACCCCGGTCACATTCGGCGCCGAGCCGAACTCGGCGGTCTGCCCGGTCTGCCTTGGCCTGCCCGGCTCGCTCCCGGTGATCAACAAGGTCGCGATCGAGTACACGATCAAGATCGGCCTCGCGCTGAACTGCTCGATCGCCACCTGGTGCCGGTTCGCGCGGAAGAACTACTTCTACCCGGACATGCCGAAGAACTTCCAGATCTCGCAGTACGACGAGCCGCTGTGCAGCGACGGCTACCTCAAGGTCGAGGTGGACGGCCAGGAGTTCACCATCGGCATCGAGCGCGTTCACCTGGAGGAGGACACCGGCAAGTCGCTGCACGTCGGCGGCTCGACCGGACGGATCCACGGCGCGGACTACTCACTCGTCGACTACAACCGGGCCGGCATCCCGCTGGTCGAGATCGTCACCAAGCCGATCCCAGGCACCGGCGCGCTGGCGCCGGCCGTGGCCAGGGCCTACGTGGCCGAATTGCGCGACCTGCTGCGCGCCCTCAACGTCTCCGACGTGCGGATGGAGCAGGGCTCGCTCCGCTGCGACGTCAACACCTCGATCGCTCCGGCCGGCTCGGAGTGGGGCACCAGGACCGAGACCAAGAACGTCAACTCGCTGCGCTCGGTCGAGCGGTCGGTCCGCTCCGAGATCGAACGCCAGGCCGGAGTTCTCGACGCGGGCGGTCGAATCGTCCAGGAGACGAGGCACTTCCACGAGGACACCGGAGCCACCACGCCTGGACGCAGCAAGGAAGAGGCGCAGGACTACCGGTACTTCCCCGAGCCCGACCTGGTCCCGATGGCGCCGTCACGGGAGTGGGTGCAGGAGATCAGGGCCTCGCTGCCCGAGCTCCCGGCCGCGCGCCGGGTCCGGCTCCAGGCCGACTGGGGCCTGTCCGACCTCGACATGACCGCGCTGCGCAACGCCGACGCGCTCGACCTGGTCGCCGAGACCGTCGCCGCGGGCGCGCCGGCCGGTCAGGCCCGCAACTGGTGGCTCGAGGAGCTGTCCAGGCGGGCCAACGACGCCGGCCTCGAGCTGGCCGCGCTCGCGATCAGCCCGGCCCAGGTCGCCCGGGTGATCGAACTGGTCGGCCAGGACAAGCTGAACAACAAGCTCGCCCGGGTCGTGGTCGACGGCGTGCTGGCCGGCGAGGGGTCACCCGATGAGGTCGTCGCGGCCCGTAACCTCGCGGTCGTCACCGACACCAGCGTGCTGGCCGCCGCCGTGGACGAGGCCATCGCCGCCAACCCGGACATCGCGGCGAAGATCGCCGACGGCAAGATCGCCGCGGCCGGCGCACTGGTCGGCGCGGTGATGAAGGCGACCAAGGGCCAGGCCGACGCGGCCAGCGTGCGCGAGCTGATCCTGCAGCGCTGCGCCCGTGGTTAGCCAGCACAGGATCGGCACCCAGGCCAGCTTGCTGGTCTGGGTGCCGATCCCGGCCGTCGCCTCCGCGCTCGACGGGATCGACGGCATCACCGTGGAAGTCGTCGATCCGGACGCCATCGACTCCGACGGTGCCGAGCTGCCGGCGTCGGCGGCGAAGGTCGAGATTTACGTGCCGCCGCTGTTCCCGCGCCCGCCGGCTATCGCCGCGCTCGCCGCGATGCCGAACCTGCGGGTCGTGCAGACACTCACCGCCGGCATCGACCTGCTGCTACCGCACCTGCCGGCTGGCGCTGTGCTCTGCAACGCCCGCGGCATGCACGATGTCAGCACCGCTGAGTGGGTGGTGACGGTGATGCTGGCCACGACCCGCAAGATCCCCTTCTTTTTGGGAGAAAGCATTGCGGGGCGCTGGACGCCTGCCTTCGCTCACTCGCTCGCGGGGCAGACCGTCCTGATCGTCGGTCACGGCTCGATCGGCCAGGCGGTGGAGCGCCGCCTGGCCGGCTTTGAGGTCGATATCGTGCGCGTGGCCAGAACGGCCCGTGACGGTGTGCACTCGGTGGCCGACCTGCCGGCGCTGCTGCCGCAGGCCGATGTGGTCGTCCTGCTCGCCCCGGTGACGCCGACGACGATCGGCATGGTCGACGCCTCGTTCCTGGGCGCCATGAAGGACGGCGCGCTGCTGGTCAACGGCGCCCGCGGCACCCTGGTGCGCACCGATGACCTGGTGGCCGAGCTGGCCAGCGGCCGGCTGTTCGCGGCACTAGACGTGACCGATCCCGAGCCGCTGCCGTCGGATCACCCGCTGTGGAACCTGCCGAACGCGCTCATTACCCCGCACGCCGCGGCCACGACCTGGCGGTCGGCCGGTGATGTGCTCGGGTTCCTGCGCGAGCAGATCTTGCGTCAGATCGGCTCCGACCCGCTACTTAACGTCATTACCGGTGAATACTGAGCTTTCGTTCAGCACTTTGTGGTCGCACCTACTTCTTTCCTCAATCGAAGCGTGACCTGGTGCACGTAGAGTCATTCGTGGTTGCTTAGAGCGCATCAGCGTTCGGCGGGCGTACCAACGAGGGTCAGCGCGTCGAGTATCTCGAGAGCCCACTGGCGGGGGGACGGTGCCAGCTGGGCTTATGCGGGTTGCGGCCAAATGCCGGAAGGTTTTGGCCCGGCTAACAAGGTTCAAGCAACGGGAACCTAGTTCGACTAGAAGACAAACTGCGGGGAATCTGGAGGCCAGGTTGCTGCGGGCAAAGGAGCGGGAGAGCCAGGGATGAGTCCGGTCACCCTCGCCTGGTCGGCCGCCTGGATTCTGATGGGGGCGGCCGCCGTGATCCGGCTGCTGCGCCTGTCCAACAACCCCCAGCCGTACATCAGGACCGCCTTTCGCTTGCTCGCGATCGCGGCCGCCTGCCTGGCCGTAGGCGGCACCATCCAGAAGGCGGTCAACGGCGTGCTCGGCGGGCCGGAGCCGCTGCGGATCGCCGACCTGATCAGCCTGGCCGCGTTGCCGGCCCTCATTATCGGCCTGGCTACGATCACCGCCGACCGGGTAAGGACCGCCGACGGTCAGCTGGAGACCAGCCGGTGGCGGCGAGACGTTTCCGGGCAGGTCTGGCCGCAGCCGGGGGCGGTGCTCGACAGCGCGCTGCTGGTGGTCTCGCTGTTCACGATCGGCCTGGTGACGCTGTTCGGGCCCGCTTACAGCGGTTCTGGCATTGGCCGGGCCACGTTCGCCGTCGACCTGATCCGTCCCATGATCGGCCTGCTCGCGCTCGGGCTGGTGTTCTTGCTGCTGCCGCGCAGCCCGCGGCTGGTCGCCCTGCCCGGCCTGGCTCTCCTGGTAGTGACGATCGGCGACTTCCTGGCCGTCGGTGCCCGGCTCAGCGGAACCGACGTGGGCGTGGGCGCGCATCTGGCGCTGGTGATCGGCCTGGGTCTGCTTGCCCTGACCCCGGAGCCCAAGGCCCCGCAGGCCGATCCTGAAGCCCGGACCGGGGCGGCTGGGGCCAGGCACTGGGTGCAGGCCGGAGACTGGACGGCCCAGGGGCGGATCGCGGCGCTGGCCACGGCCGTGGTGGCCGCAATCGTCATCGCCGGGTTCGCGGCATTCCACGACCTGACGGTCACTCCGGCCGCCGCCGGCTCCGGAGCGGCGATCGTGCTGCTGCTCGTGCTCAGGCTGGCCTGGGCGCTCAGGCAGGCTACCAGCGTCACCGCCTCGGCGCGGGCCTCCGATTCTGTCTTCCGCACGCTCGCGGACTCCACCAGTGACACCGTGCTGATCTGTGACCTGGCGGGGACGATCGAGTACATCAGCCCGGCCGTCGGTGACCTCGGCTACGGCCAGACCCAGCTCACCGGCACCAGGCTGGCCGACGTGGTGCATCCCGAGGATCGCTCCGCCGGCATCGCGGCCATGCTCGCCGCCCTCCGCGCCGAGTCGGGCACCGGCACGTTTCACGGGCGGGTCAGGGGCGCCGACGGATCGTGGCGCCAGGTCTCGGCAAGGCTGTCCAAGTACGGGCAGCCGGGCGAGACGGCCAGGATTCTGATCACCTGTCACGACGACAGCGAGCTGGTCGCCCTGCGCCAGCAGGTCACCCAGCTCACCTTCCACGACGGCCTTACCGGCCTGCCGAACCGCAACTACCTGGAAGACCGGGTCAAGGACCTGAGCCAGGGCGGCACCGGCCAGGACGGCGAGAGCGGCCTCGCCGCGATCCTGGTGGGCCTCGATGGCCACGCGCTCATGCACGACCTGGGCGGGCAGCCGGGGGAGAACCTGGTCGTCGCTCAGGCTGGCCGACGGCTGCGCGCGGCCGTGCCACCCGGTGCGACGGTCGCCCGCTGGGCCGGCGACCAGTTCGCCGTGCTGCTCGGCGACTCTGGTCCGTGTGAGGACGGCGACTTCGGCGCGGGCAGCACCGGGCCCGTCGCCGAGCTGGCCGCACGGCTGGCGCGGGCCATCTCGGACGAGCCGTTCAGGGTGGCCGACAAGGAGATCTCCCTCACCGCCTGCGCCGGCGTCGCGACCTGCGCGTACGGTGGCGCGGACCAGGTACTTGGCAACGCCCAGCTGGCGATGCTGAAGGCCAGGGAATCCAGCGGCTGGGGCAGATCAGGCGGCAGCCGGGTCGAGATCTTCGGGCCGCAGCTGCAGGCGGTGACCAAGCGCCGCGCCGACCTCGCCGCCAGGTTCGGTGAGGCGATCACCGATCAGCAGCTCAAGATCTGTTACCGGCCGGTGGCCGACCTCGCCAGCTCGCGGGTCACGTGCGCGGAAGTGCTGGTCAGCTGGCCGGTTGGGGTGGCGGACGGGGGGAGTGGCGGGCAGGAACTGATCAGCGGCGACGAGCTGCTCGCGATCGCCGAGGACGCCGCCATGGTCGGCAAGTTCACCGACTGGGTGATGCGTGAGGCCTGCCACCAGGTCGCGGCCTGGCGAACGGGCGACCCTGCGATCGGGCTCATGGTGGCCTGCTCGGCCCGGCAGGTAAGCGCGGGAGGATTCGCCGAGGGGGTGCTGGGCGCGGCCGAAGATGCCGGGCTCCCGCCCCAGGTGGTGACCCTGCAGGTCGCCGAGCGGGTCCTGGTCGACGGCACCGGGCCGGTCGTCGCCGAGCTAGCCGGCCTGCGGGCCAGGGGAGTCCGGCTCGCCATCGACGGCTTCGGCACCGGCTACGCCTCGCTCAGCTACCTGCGGCGGCTCGCCATCGACTCGATCAAGATCGACTCCTCGTACATCGCCGGTCTTGGCGGCGACCCCACGCTCACGCTGCTGACCTCGGCGATCGCCGGGCTCGGCCGCGATCTCGGTATCGAGGTGATCGCCACCGGCGTCGAAAGCGCCGAACAGGTCGAGCTGCTCAAGTCCCTGAGCTGCGGTCTTGGCCAGGGCGGCTGGATCGCCGGGCCGGTGCCGCCCGACGCGGTTGACCCCAGTTGCGTGGGCACCGTCGCGGGCTGGATAGCCGCAGCCGGGCAGGGTTCCAACCACAAGGCTGGGGACCCGGCCTGCAGCCCGGCCAGTTGACCGCTAAGATCCGCGCATGGGGCGTTCAATGCGAATCGCAGTGATCGGTGGCGACGGCATCGGCCCTGAGGTGATTGCGGAGGCAATCAAGGTGCTCAGGGCGGCTGCGGCCGACAGCGCCATCGAGACCACCGCCTACGACCTGGGGGCGAGCCGCTACGCCCGCACCGGCGAGATCCTGCCCGCCTCGGTGCTGTCCGAGATCGCCAGCCACGACGCGATCCTGCTTGGCGCGGTCGGCGACCCGAGCATCCCGAGCGGCGTGCTGGAGCGCGGCCTGGTGCTGCGGCTGCGGTTCGAATTCGACCAGTACGTCAGCCTGCGCCCGGTCCGGCTGTTCCCCGGGGTGGAGTCCCCTCTAGCCGCGCTGCGAGGCGCTGCCCTCGATATTCTTGTGTGCCGAGAAGGCACAGAAGGTCCCTACATCGAGGCGGGCGGCATTCTGCGCAAGGGGACGCCGGACGAGATCGCGACGCAGGAGAACATCAACTCCGCGTTCGGCGTCGGCCGGATCACCAGGTATGCCTTCGGCCGCGCGGCGACGAGGCCGCGCCGCAAGGTCACGCTCGTGCACAAGACCAACGTGCTGACCCACGCCGGTGACCTGTGGATGCGCACGTTCGACGCGGTCGCCGCCGACTTCGGCGTCGTGACGGCCGATTACTGCCACGTGGACGCCGCCCTGCAGTACCTGGTGACCGCGCCTGAGCAGTTCGACGTGATCCTCACCGACAACCTGTTCGGTGATGTGGTCACCGCGCTTGGCGCCGCGATCGTCGGCGGGCTCGGGCTCGCCGCTAGCGCCAGCATCAACCCGGAGCGAACCGGGCCAAGTACTTTCGAGCCGGTGCACGGCAGTGCCCCGGACATTGCCGGCAAGCAGAAGGCGGATCCAACGGCAGCGATCTTGTCGGCGGCGATGTTGTGCGAGCATCTAGGCATGACCTCGGAAGCATCCAGGATCGAGCAGGCGGTCGCAGAGGACCTGCTTGTTCGCCAGGGTGAGTGGGCCGCGCGCAGCACGGTCGAAGTTGGCGACGACATCGCTGAGCGAGTAGCCAGCTAGGCGCCGCGATTTCGGGTACCCGGTACCGGCGCCAATGCGGCGGCCGACCGGGCCTGTACTCCGATTAGCCAGCCGCCCCCATTAATGGTCAAGATAGAAGTGCGGGCCGTCGGCAGGGACGGCGCCGCTGCGGACGGTCGCAATGGGGCGGAGGCCGCACGAAGGAGGAACTGCGATGGATGGCAGGAGTGCACCCGAGATCAAGTTTGATCTGATCCCAGCAGCGTCGCCAGAGACGCCTGACCGGCGTGGGCGGCGCGTGTCAGACCAAGAACGGCTCAAGATGCTTGAGTCGCCCTGGTTCGGCCGGGTATTCACCGACCACATGATTACGCTCCGGTGGTCAGAAGACCGGGGCTGGCATGACGGCAAGCTTGAGCCGTACGGCCCGCTCTCGCTCGACCCGGCGACCGCGGTCCTTCACTATTCCCAGGAAATCTTCGAGGGCATGAAGGCGTACCGGCAGGAGTCCGGGCCGATCGTCATCTTCAGGCCCGAGATGAACGCGGCCAGGTTCAACCGGTCGGCGCTCAGGATGGCCATGCCGGAGCTGCCGGAGGAGACGTTCATCTCGGCGATCGAGACGCTCGTCATCCAGGACAAGGACTGGGTGCCGGCGAACACGTCCCAGAGCCTGTACCTGCGGCCGTTCATGATCGCGACGATGCCGTCGCTCGGCGTCGGGCGCCCGGCCAGCTCGTACATGTTCTTGGTCATCGCGTCGCCATCGGGCTCGGTCTTCGCCGGCAGCCTCCGCGCGGTCAACGTCTGGCTGGCCGAGGACTACACCCGTGCCGCTCCCGGGGGTACGGGCGCAGCCAAGACCGGCGGGAACTACGCCGCGTCCTTCGCGGGCCAGAAGGAGGCGCTTGACCAGGGTTGCGACCAGGTCGTGTGGCTCGACGCGATCGAGCATCAGTGGGTCGAGGAGATGGGCGGGATGAACCTGTTCTTCGTCTTCGGCTCCGGCGGCAACACCCGCCTGGTGACCCCCCCGCTCACCGGGACGCTGCTGCCCGGCGTGACCAGGGACTCGCTGCTCACGCTCGGCCCGGACCTGGGCCTGCCGGCCACGGAAGAGCCGATGTCGATCGAGATGTGGCGCCAGGGCTGCGCCTCGGGCGAGATCACCGAGGTGTTCGCCTGCGGCACGGCCGCCGTCATCACCCCGGTGGGCTCGGTCAAGGCGAAGTCGGGCGGCTGGCAGATCGGAAACGGCGAACCCGGCCCGGTCACGATGAGGCTGCGCGAGGAGCTACTCGGAATCCAGTTCGGCCGCCTCCCGGACCCGCACGGCTGGATCCACAAGATCATCTAGCCCTCGGCGTCTACCACGGGGAAAGTTCGTTGTGGCGAGGACCACTACGGACTTTCCCCGTTGTGCGTGCGGGGGACCGGCCCGCGGCGTGACTGGCCTCTGGAAGCTGGGCGGAGAGCCCTCGCAATGCGTTTCTCATGAAAGATTTAAGGTTGTCGGATGGACGACAAAGAGATCCTCGGGCGGATCGACGAGCTGATCAAGACGGAGCACGACCTGAGGGCCAGGCTGGCCGCCGGCGAACTCACCACGGACGATGAGCACGGCGAGCTTAAGGCCGCCGAAGAGGCGCTGGATCAGTGCTGGGACCTCCTGCGGCAGCGCCGGGCGCGACGGGAGTTCGGCGAGGATCCCGGCGACGCGAAGGCGCGGCCTGTGTCCGAGGTGGAGCACTACTGGCAGTAGCCGGGCTCCCGATTCGCCCGGATGCGGTGCTCGGTACGCTCTTTCAATGCGGATCGCAAGGTTTTCTCATCACGACGAAGTCAGCTACGGGCTGGTAGTACATGCCGAGGGGGCCGATGCGGGCGTAGGCGCCGCCAACGGCTCGAGCGACCTGGTGGTCGCGCAGATCGCCGGGCACCCGTTCGGCGCGACGCCCGACGACCTCCAGCTGACCGGCACCCGGTACGCGCTCAGCGAGGTCAACCTGCTCGCGCCGATCCTGCCGAGCAAAGTGGTGTGCATCGGCAAGAACTACGTCGACCACGTCGAGGAGATGGGCGGCGACAAGCCGCCGGAGGAGCCGGTCATCTTCCTCAAGCCGTCCACCGCGGTCTGCGGCCCCGGCGATCCGATCCGCCGCCCGGTCGGGATTTCGGAGCGGACGGACTACGAGGGCGAGCTGGCCGTGGTGATCGGCCGGGTGTGCAGCGAGGTGCCGGTCGCGCGGGTGTCCGAGGTGATCTTCGGCTACACCTGTGCCAACGACGTCACCGCGCGCGATCTGCAGGCCAAGGACGGCCAATGGACCAGGGCCAAGGGATTCGACACGTTCTGCCCGCTCGGGCCGTGGATCGAGACCGACCTGGACCCGGCCGACCTGGGTCTGGTGACGCGGCTCAACGACGAGGTCAAGCAGCAGTCAAGGACCTCGCTGCTGGTGCACAACGTGGGAGCGATCATCGCGTTCGTCAGCCAGGTGATGACCTTGCTGCCTGGCGATGTAGTGCTGACCGGTACCCCGGGCGGGATCGGGCCGATGGACAAGGGCGACGAAGTCTCGGTGACGATCGAGGGCATCGGAGCACTCAGCAATCCGGTAGCCGATCGTGACTAACGGCTAGACCGTTCGGGTTGGAGGTGGTCGCCTGATTCGGCTAAACTGCTCAGGCGGCCGAGCCCGAGAGGGTTCGTTCCGGTGGGGTATGGGGTAATTGGCAGCCCGACGGGTTCTGGCCCCGTTAGTCTAGGTTCGAGTCCTGGTACCCCAGCGCAGTCTGGCTGGTTGTGGTTGTGGTTGTACTTGCAGTGACTGTTGTTCCTGGCCCCGTCGTCTAGCGGCCCAGGACGCCGCCCTCTCAAGGCGGTAGCGCGGGTTCAAATCCCGTCGGGGCTACGTCAGGTTGAGACTGGTCAGGAGCCTGACCGCCGAATGCGGCGGTCAGGCCCTTGGTCATTTGTGTGTGGTTTGTCATTGGGTTCTGGCGTCAGGTGGCGGCGTGAAGCGTCACCGAGAAGTGGCTTTCGGCATCGCGGACGTGATCTTCTCCCGCTACCGTCGCCGACGCGGGGGCGGATTAGTCGGTCTGCGCGAACCGGCCACTTCGCTTTCCGCAGAGCACTTATTCGGAGGCTGCGGTATTCGTCCGACGATGACGCCCTCGATCGCCGATGAGGCGGTGATGCTCATGACGCGGGCCCGGTCGGCGAGCTCGGTGAGCAGCCCCGGCATCTGGTCACGGTAAAGCGCCTCCGACCCCCGGCCAAAGTCGATCGCGCTGAGCCTGGTGACGACCTGAGCTGGCACCAGCCCGATGAGCACATCAAGGTCAGCAAAGCTGCGCAAGAAACCTCCTAACCAACCTACTAAACGACCTAAGATTAGCGCCGCTTAGTATGTTTAGCAGGTTTCTTTGGCGGGACTGGGCATGTCGATGCGTCCGCGTCGTCAGCGGCCCGCACGGCGCATTGTGGCGGCCATCGATAGCTTGGCGCGTTCTCGACAGTG
Organism: Streptosporangiaceae bacterium; assembly: GCA_035606435.1. Lineage (GTDB taxonomy): Bacteria > Actinomycetota > Actinomycetes > Streptosporangiales > Streptosporangiaceae > Chersky-822. Next base: position 21,309 of record DATNFM010000248.1, read on the forward strand.
ACAACATCCGGCGCACATTGGTTGGTCAGGCGTCGAGGGTCGTGATGCCGGGCAGGTTGCTGAAGCGGGCTTTGGCGTCCTTGGTGAGCAGGAGGCGGCCGGTTTCGGCGGCGTGCGCGGCGATGATCAGGTCGTGCGCGCCGCGTGGGCTGCCTGTTTTGCGGACGTGGGCGAGTAGGCGTGCGTGGTGTGCCGCAGTCACCGGGGTGTAGTCCAGTACTTCGATGACCGAGGTGATGGTCGCCAGGGCTCGGGCCCGCGCGGCCGCCCGTTCCGGGGTGTCAGCCAACTCGATTCCGGTGCGGTATTCGCACGCGGTGATTGAGGCGATAGCGAGTTCGTCTTCGTCGAGGGTTGATCGGTCGAGGGCGCCGCGCTCGTAGGCGATGAGGATGTTGGTGTCCAGGATCAGGCGTCGGCCCATGGATCGGGCACCTCCGATGTGACCATGGCCAGGGCTGCTGAGATGTTCCTGGCGAAGGCCTCATCGGGTGGCAGGGTGCCTTCAAGTGCAGTGCGCAGGTCGGCGCCCGTGCGGCGGTGAGCCGGGCCGATCTCTGCTACCGGATGATTGCCTCGCAGGATGGTCACCGTCTCGCCGCGCTCGACAGCGTCCAGCAAGTCGGAGAAATGCCGGGACGCCTCGGTGGCGGTCATGCTCCTCATGGAGTCAATGATATCTGAAAATCAGATAGCCGGTCGTTGCTTGACGGCCCGTCCCGTTGGCTTGATGATGCGGCCCGGACTGGGTTGACCCGTGCCGGTCAGCGCTCTCAAGGCGGTAGCGCGGGTTGTCGCCTCGTGTTGAGTTTTCGGCCTATGTGACGGCTAAATCGCCACCAAACGAAAAACTCGCCGTGATCATGGCTGATCTGATCGGCTGTTTCCCTGATCCAGGAGCGTTTTCGACGGCAGGCGGTTAGGAATAGCCGAAAACTCTTCGGCAAAGGGCCTGATCGGCCATTCTCGCCCGCTGCCGACCGGGTGAATTTGCATATTCACCGGCTAAAAACCAGGTGAATCGGCATACTCACCGGATCTAAGAGTTGATCATGAGTTACCGGTGCGCCCGACGTGACTGAAGTGATTAAGTTCGCGGTCGCAGCGGGCTCTCAGCCACTGCGGTTAATCAGGAGCGCCAGATTGTTCTGCTATCGGCCGAAATAACCGTCGGCTGGCTGCCGAATGGCACCGCTATTATCCTGATCCAGGTCCCCCAATGGCCGAGCATCTGTGGAATGCTCTCGTCCGGCTCGAACCTGGCGGGCGTGACGACGGGCTGGGTGCGAGCTTCACGTCGGCCACCGTAGCTTCGCAGCACACCGGCGACGGCTGGCGCGGTGTCGCGGGATGCTGCAGCCGCGCACATCACCTAGCCAGCCCGGTCGCCGCTATCCGATGCGCATTTCACGACTTCAGGTGGCGCCCTATGGCGCGGCCTCGGTGCGGTTGCGGTACCGGCATCGCGAGATGCCGGTATCGCGTCCGGCGCCGGCCCGCTTGTTCATGGACTCGGCGCGCTAGGATTCGGCAAATGATTATCGGCGCGGATTCCAGCGTTTACGACCGGATCGCGTCTGCGCTCGGCCCGTCCTCTGACTTCACCGGCATCCGCGGCTACGCAGGCGGCGGCGCTCGAGGCGGCAAGGGCGTGAACGTCTTTCCGACGCCCTGGCCAGTTCACGCCCAGCGCACTCGCTTGCTGATGTCTGTCTACCCTGACCTCAACGATCTCTTCGCGGGCCGGCTGGACGAGCGGATTCGCGCGATGATCGCTGGCGCGCCGCCCGGATCGATGCTGAGCGCCTGGCACGAGGTGCTGAGCCTGCCGTACGAGCAGCGCTATCTGACGCCAAACAACGTGTACCAGATGCACCGCAAGATGCAATCACTGTGCCTGGGATCGAACGTTAGCTATGGCTGCCTGCTCGGAGGCGGTGACCTGAGCTACCTGATGCGCTACGTACCGCCGGCTCTTGATTACTACGGGCTTGACCTTTACGGCAACCTGGGCACTCATACGCATCCACGCTGGGAGCATGCCCATCACCGGTGGATCGAGTTCAAGGAACTGGCCAGGACGAAGGACAAGACCGGCTATCCGTCGCTGGTCGTCGGCGAGACGAACTGTCCCGTGGCGGCGCTACGGCCCGCCTGGTTCAAACTGCTCGCCTCGTGGATGAACGAGCGCGGCGCGCGCGCAAAAGGTCTCTTTACATTCTGGGCTGATCCCGGCTACGGCCTCAGCGGACCCTGGAAACCTTCTGACAAGGCCACCATCAAGGCGCTGCGGGAACTGTGTTCCCGGTATGGCCAGTAACAAAGCCGCCAGGGTACGAACGGCCAGGCGGGCCACTGACATGGTCGGCGGGTCAATTGCTGGAGGGACGATGAGGCGGGACCGGGTTGTGAGGCTCTTGACTGGGCTGACGGCACTGTGCACTTTGTCGGTGGCCGTGCCCGGCTGGGCGGCGCAGCCCAAGGCCCGGAACACCGTTGTCCTCTCGGTGTCGTGTCCGTCGGCGGGTAACTGCGCGGCTGGCGGCTATTACACCGACGGTTCTCACCGCAATCAGGCGTTCGTGGCCAGCGAGCGGAACGGCCACTGGGGCGATGCCGTCAGGCTGCCCGGCTCGGCCAGGCTGAACGCCGGCGGGAATGCCCAGGTCCTCTCGCTGTCGTGCCCGTCGGCGGGTAACTGCGCGGCCGGCGGTTACTACACCGACGGTGCTACTCACAATCAGATGTTCGTGGCCAGCGAGCGGAACGGCCACTGGGGCAATGCCATCGAGGTGCCCGGCTCGGCTGGGCTGAATCCGCACGCGAAGGCCTGGGTTTACTCGGTGTCGTGTCCGTCGGCAGGCAATTGCGCGGCCGGCGGTTACTACACGGACAGTTCTTACGACATAGAGGCGTTCGTGGTCAACGAGCGGAACGGCCGCTGGGGCACACTGATTGAGGTTCCCGGCTCGGCCGCGCTGAACGCTGGCGCGAACGGTGTAGTTCATTCTGTGTCCTGTCCGTCGGCGGGCAACTGCGCGGCCGGCGGGGAATATGCGGATAGTTCTGCCCGCTTTCAGGCGTTCGTCGCCACCGAGCGGAATGGCCGCTGGGGCAAGGCCCTCAAGGTGCCCGGTACGGCCGCCCTCAACGCCGGGGGCGTCGCTTCAGTCAACTGGGTGTCCTGCCCGTCGGCGGGTAACTGCACGGCCGGCGGCTACTACACAGATCATGCTTTCCGCAATCAGGCGTTCGTAGCCAGTGAGCGGAACGGCCGCTGGGGAAATGCCATCAAGGTACCGGGCACTGCCTCCCTCGACGCGGGCGGGAATGCCCAGGTCTTCTCGGTATCGTGTCCGTCGAGGGGCACCTGCGCGGCCGTCGGCTACTACACCGACCGTTCTCAGGGCATTCAGGCGTTCGTGGCCAGTGAGCGGAACGGGCGCTGGCGCACGGCCTTCGAGGTGCCTGGCTTGGCTGCGCTGAACGCGGGCGGGGATGCCCAGGTACTGTCGGTGGCGTGCCCGACAGCGGGCACCTGCGCGGCCGTCGGTTACTACACCGACGGTTCTCACCGCGTTCAGGCGTTCGTAAGCAGTGAGCGGAACGGGCGCTGGCGCACGGCCTTCGAGGTGCCTGGCTTGGCTGCGCTGAACACGGGCGGGAACGCCGAGGCCTTCTCGGTGTCGTGCCCGACGGCGGGCAATTGCGCGGCCGTCGGTTACTACACCGACCGTTCTTCCCGTAGTCAGGCACTCGTGGTGACCGAGCGGAACGGCCGCTGGGGCAATGCCATCAAGGTGCCGTAGACCTGACGACCTGAATCTCGGGAAGTCTGTTAGCGAGTGTCAAGAGGCGGCTGCGGCAGATCAGACATATATAGCGACATCGTTTCATCGGTCGCCGCGCAGCTAGCGCAGGACCGGACGGTGCGCCGGGAGAGTGCGGCGCTATCCGCCGCGGCCTGCCCGGTAAGAATCTTCGTGCCAGTGACGAAAACAAGGCGGCCGGCTATCGCGAGGCCGCCAACCGCGACCGCGCTGCCCGTCAGGAACGCGCGTCGGGACGCCGTTGACCTCATTGGTGATCCTCCGTTCCGAGCGGCTGCGAAACAGGGTACGCGGCCGGTCAGGTGACCATGCCACCGCCCGTCGTTTCGACACCGTATCGGTAAGTAACTAGAGCCGCTATGGTCCGGGGACATGAGCTGCCCGGACCAACGTCTGCATCACGGCACAACGTAGAAACACCCGGGCAAATCTTTCTTCTATTTAGAAAGAATTGCGGTGGTGTATTGGCGTGCCCTCAGGCCGAACCAGCGTCCGGCACCTTCGAGAGCGTGCTGGTGGCGAGCGGCCTAGGGCTCATCCTCTGGTGGATCTTCAAGCCCCTGCTGAACGCGGGAAAGAGTTGATCAGTCGGCAGCCGGGCCGCCCGGCCAGCTACAGCAGGCTCTCTCTACTGTAGTAGCTTCCCAGGAAGGAACTACAGTAGAGAGACCTTGACGTAGCCAGGGCGACGTGAGCCGCCCCTTACTGTAGTAGCTTCCCGGGACGGAACTACAGTAAGGGGACATCGATGCTGCTCTGGGGGGCCAGAGCGCGCCACAGCGCGCAGTGGGCGGGTCGGAGTGCGCGACTCGGCGGCGGAGCGGGTTCGGGGCACTCACGGGTTCGGGGCACTCAAGAGAGCGTCGCCGGAATCAGCAGCCGTCGTAGAGGGTCCAGTTGGAGGCGCCGCCTGCGGCAATGGCGTTGTCGAAGATCTTGTCCTGGTAGGCGGCGTCGGCGACGCCGTATTCGCTCGCGGCGCCGCCGTAGCGCTCCCAGGTGCCCAGGACGAACTGGTACGCGCCGCCACCGTTGCCGGGACCCCAGGCGTAGCTGCCGCCCTCCTCGGCGTTGCGGATGCAGATTCCGAGCGCCGAGTGGGCGGCGTCCGTGCCGCCACTCGATGGCGGTGACGGGGTCGGGCTAGGAGTCGGGGCCGGGCTCGGCGGGGTGGAGTGCGAGGCCTTCGCGCGGGCCCGGGCGGCCCGGCGGGCGGCGGCGAGCGCGGCCAGGTGCCGGCGGTGGGCGGCTGCGGCTTGTCTGGCTCGCTTCTTGGTCATCCGCGTCTCGGCCATCGCGACGGCGTGGTGCATGGAGGAGCTTTCCCGGGACAGGCTGACGAGCGCCCCCGCGTCTGGCGGCGCAGCCAGGTGGTGAGCGGCCTTCGGCGCGGCGGCACCGCTTTGAGCCATCTCGAACGCGACCACGGAAATACCGGCTACCGTGACGGCGGCCGCTCCCATGGCCCCGAGCTTGGCGGCAACCCCGAACCGGCTCCCAGGCCTGCCCGGCTTGCCGGACCCGGCCGCTGGCCCGCCGAACGCGGCTGGGGGGCCGTCGGGCATGTCCCGTGGCGTGCCGTATCCGGCTTCTGGCCTGCTGGGCATGTCGTTTCGCCAGCTGGGCAGGTCGCCTGGCGTGCGGTATCCGGTGGCTGGCCCGCTGGACAGGTCCTCTGGCCCGCCGGAGCCGGGCACTGGTCCGCCGGAGCCGGGCACTGGTCCGCCGGGCATGTCCCCTGGCGTGCCGTAGCCGGGCACTGACCTGCTGGATCCGGTCGCCGGCCTGCCGGGCTTGCGCCCTGGCCTGCGGCCAGGCTTCGCATGACGGGGTGCGGCGTGCAAGCGTGCTCCTTCGCCCGGCGTCCGCGTTCACTACGCGACCCGGGGCCAGCCAGTTCCGTACCACCTAGCACACTGGGCCGTCCTGTGAACGCCTGTCTCGGCGACGTTACTGGGAGAAGGAGTGCATCTGCCGGAGAACCGGGAAATCTCGACCTAAACAGAGCGGGCCCGGCGGGCCCGGCCTGCGGAGCAGCCGGGCCGACCTGCGGGCCGCCGGGACTGGCCTGCGCAACCGCCGGGACCGGCCCGGGACGGTTCTGTAGATGTTGACGCTGTTTGCACCTCAGCACTCCATCTTTGCCGGTACGCTTCTTCGCACAGCCCAGCCCAATGGGTCTCCGCGCCGGTTCAACTCCGGCCAGGATCCTGGGTAGTCAAGGGGGCTCCATTACCTGATTGCCCGCAGCGGCGGTCAGGCGCAGCTTCACGCGATCCATTTATAGCCGGGTTTGTTATTGACGCACCCGGGCAGTTAGGCCGTTCTAGGAATCTGGAGTGGGCCGATGGCTAAGAACCCTGAACAACACGCCGTAGTTGAACACTCGCCGTATCTTTCCGAGAAGTGCTGCAGCGGCGGACTCTGCAGTTGCGGGGCTGGCTGCAACTGCAACTGCTCCAACTGCGTGTGTTGAGGTCATTCGCCGCCAGCTGAATCAGGCTGAATACTCCCGCCTGCCTGGGTAGGGGAACGAGGTACGCCCAGGGAGACTGGAGGTTTGCGATGCCCAGGGGCTCAAGTCCGAAGCGGGAACGGCAGTACGAGCACATCAAGGACGGCCAAGAACAGCGCGGTGTGAGCGAAGGCCGGGCCAAGGAAATCGCCGCCCGCACGGTCAACAAGGAGCGGGCCAGGTCAGGGGAGTCCCGGACGGCCAGCCGCAGCTCGACCAAGGACATCTCATCGAGCCGTCGCGGTGGCCTGCGCTCGCACAAGGGAGCTGGCGGCCCGACCAAGGCCCAGCTCTACAACGAGGCCAGGCAGCGCGGAATCAAGGGCCGGTCCTCAATGAGCAAGGCCCAGCTGGCCCGCGCACTGGGCCGGTAGGCGCGAGGCCCGCCATGAAACCAAAAGAGATAGCGGAACTAGTCCACCTCGGGCACCCGGACGCGCCCTATGGCGTCCGTGCGCTCGCGCGATGCTACACGATCGACGACCTCGCCCGGCTGGCGCGCAAGCGGCTGCCGATCGGCGCCGCCGACTACCTGGACGGCGGCGGCGAGGACGAGTGGACGATGCGCCGCAACCGGGAGGCGTTCGGCGAAGTCGAACTGCTGCCCCGGGTAATGCGCGACGTCAGCGATCTGCAGACGGCGGTGACTGTCCTGGGGACGCCGATGCCGCTGCCGATCGTGCTGTCGCCGGTCGGGGCGCCGCGGATGTTCCACCACGAGGGCGAGCTGGCCGTCGCCCGGGCCGCCAAGGCGGCCGGGGGCCTGACCTACGGCGTCTCCACGCTGGCCACGCAGACGCTCGAGGCGATCGCCGAGGCCGCGAACGGCAGCCCGCTGTGGTTCCAGCTGTACCTGTGGGGCGATCGCGGCATCTCCAGGGAGCTGGTGAGCCGGGCCAAGGCGGCCGGCTACCGGGCCCTGCTGCTCAGCGCGGACACGACCGTGCGGTCAGAGCGCGACCGCGAGCTGCATCGCGGGATCGAGCTGCCGACACCGCAGCTGAACCTGCGCACGGTGCTGAATGGCGCCCGCCATCCCGGCTGGTCCTGGCACTTCATCACCTCGCCGCCGCCCAGCTTCCCGAACCTGTCGATGCACGGTCCGACGTCCAGGGACCAGATGAAGGAGATGTTCGACGGCACGGTGAGCTGGCGGGACCTGGAGTGGATCCGCGAACTGTGGGACGGCCCGATCGCGATCAAGGGCGTACTGCGGGCGCAGGAGGCCGTCCGGGCCGCCGAGCACGGCGTCGACGCCGTCATCGTCTCCAACCACGGCGGCCGGCAGATGGACCACGTTCCGGCTTCGCTCGAGGTGCTGCCCGAGATCGTCGATGCCGTGGGTGACCGGACCGAGGTGCTGTTCGATTCCGGCATCCGGCGCGGAGCCAACATAGTGACCGCGCTCGCGCTGGGCGCCCGCGCGGTACTGGTCGGGCGTGCGCACCTGTACGGGCTCGCGGCGGCCGGCGAACCCGGCGTGCGGCACGCGATCGACATCCTTGCCCAAGAACTGCGCATGTCGATGGCGCTGTGCGGCGCGTCCAGCCTCGCGGATCTCGACCGCACCCTGATCCGGGCGAGCTAGCCCTTCAGCCACGCACGGAGCTTGCGGCGGCTGGCCTTAACCCACGCGCGTTGACCGCTGGCCATGGCACGCACGCCCGCGTCCGCGTCGCTTTGGTAAAGCACGCCGTAGGAGAAAGCATTCTCGGTGTTTTGGGCGGCAGCGATAGCCAGCTCTCGTTCGGCCTGCCTCGCGATCACCGAGTCCTGGTGATCGCCGAGCGTGGACTGGACCCGCTTGAGCCGACGCGCGAACCTGTCCGCCGGCTGGCCGAACGCGGGAGTAACCGCCTCGGCGGCGAACCTGGTCCGCTTGGCCGCTCGCCGCGCAGAATGCAGGGCCGCGTCCTGCTTGCGTCCCGCAGGCGCCTGCGCGGCCCGGTCCATCCGCCGCCTGGTCCGGCGGTACGAGCGGCGCACGGCGGCCGGGAGCACCTTCTTGGCCGACGTGGCGGCAACAGGAGTCAACGCGGGCTCGGTGACCAGCGCGTCCAGCCGGTCAAGCAGCGAAAAGTACCGCCTGGACCGCAGAGCCTTGGCGAGTTTCGCCTTGGCATCTGCCGATATCCGGGCATAGTGCCCCTGGATTCTGGCCTGGACCGGTCCCAGCACCAGCTCGCCAGGCAAGGCATCGGTAGCAGAAAGCAGATGCCCTTGCAGGACCTCGGCGTCCCTCGGTCCGCCGAGCTGGGTACCCAGCCACTTCAGGTCGGCCGCGACCTGGTCGGTGGCCTGACCGTCCTGGCGCTGCCAGAGGGCACCGAACGTCCGCAGGGTGCTGCGCAGCCGCCGGACGGCGATGCGCATCTGGTGGACCGCGTCCGGCTCATCGCGGCGTACGGCCGGGTCGAGCGCCTTCATGGCCGCGACCTGCTCGGCCAGGTACGCGGTGACCACCTCGCCGGCGCTAGCGGACGCGGACAGTGCCTGCCGGGCTCGCTCAGCCGCAGGCGAGCCGGGCGGCCCGAGCCCCATCGCCCGGGCGAACTTGGCCGACTGATCGGACCGCACCAGGCCGCCGTCGAGCAGGAACTTGTCGGCGTCCCTGAGCAGGGCGCCGTCCCCGCCGGTCAACTCGAGCTCGACCTCCCGCCAGTCCAGAGGTGACCGATCGCCGATCTCGCGGTGGGCGTGCACGTCGTCGATCGCGAGCTCGGCCAGCTGTTCACCGGCTTCGTCGAGCAGCAGCAGCCGCTGCCGCTGCGTCCTGATCACCGCCGCCGGCCGCACGCGCTTGCCCCGCGTGTGCACCAGGACCAGCTCCATCAGCTCATCCGGCACAGTGAGGTCGCCCTTGCGCTGTGCTGGCCTGGGGGGACGACCTCCCGGCTCCCCCCGCTGTGCTGGCCCGGGGGGACGACCCCCCGGCTCCCCCCGCTGTGCTGGCCTGGGGGGACGACCCCCCTGCTCCCCCCGCAGGGGGGAGTGAATCTCGCGCCGGGTGTGCAGGCCGACCGGGGTCTTCAGGTGCCAGCCTTCATCGTGGCCGCCAACCCGGCGCCTGAGCGTCACGCCCGCGTGAATCAGCCGCAGGTCGTCGGTGTCGAAGTACTGGGCATCCAGATCCTCATCGGCGGCGGTCCGGACGCTTGCGATCGAACGGAGCTCGTCTAGCTTCGGGAGCTCGACTCCGCTCGGCATCTCGTACTTGATCTCGGTCTCGTTGATGCTCGTCGCCATGATGTTTCGCTACCCACGGCTAGGCCGGCCTACCTCAGGTCTGCGTGACCGGTCGTAGCCGAAGAGAAAGCCGCCCCTTCGGGGTTGATCCATGGATGGTGCCGAAAGGCTGTTTAGGTTCCGAGGTCGGGGTAGATCGTAATACGATATATCTGCCAGCATAGAGGAGTGCGAAATGACGCAGCCAGAAGAAGCCAACGACATCCTGAACGGGATTAACCTGCCGAGGGACGAGGTGCTAGGCGCCCAAGACCGGCTAGGCAAGGAAGACATCCTCCGGCCGGATGACCTGCCGGGCCGGGACGACGTCCTCGGCGGACCAGGCCAGCCCGAGAAGCACGACGTATTGCGTGATCGGCGCGAGCAGCCCTGAGACAGAGTTAGCCTGACATCGAATTACCCTGACATCGAATGACCTGACATCGAATCACAGGGGCCGACCGAAGGCGTAAGCAGACGATATGACACAGCCGGCGCGGACTGATTTCGAGAGACTGCTCGGATTCCGCGTCGCGCTGCGTCAATTCGAGCGCTGGAGCGAGAGCCGCGCCCGGGAGGTCGGTCTTACCCACGTCCAGCATCAGCTGCTGGTAGCGATCAAGGGTCACCCGGGGCCGGATCCTCCCGCCGTCGGCGACCTCGCCGGGTACATGCTGCTCCGCCCGCACAGCGCGGTCGAGCTGATCGACCGCGCCGAGGCAGCGGGCCTGGTCAAGCGCGTGCCGGATACCACGGACCGCCGGGTCGTGCGGGTTCGCCTTACCGACTCGGGGGACCAGATCCTGCAGGAGCTAACCCGTGCGCACCTCGAGCGCCTGCACAGCCTCGCGGCAGTGCTGGACGATTTGGTGGTATCCGCGGACCAGGCGCCGGAAGACGAGGCGTTAGAAAATGACGTATTGCGCTAAGGGCGCGCAGAAGAATAGGTCGTTGGTTCGGGTTTTCGGCGGCATGTGCCGTGCTAGCTAGAGGGTGCGGAGCCGGACCGCGGTGGCCGGCGGGCGCTCCCGCGCGACTGGCCGGATCATCCTGTTGCGTGGCACGGCTGGCCGGCACCGGAATGCGGCCGGACAGGCAAACTCGGGCCGATCAGGACACGGGCGGCCCAAGGCACCGGAGCCGGCGTCCCGCCGCGGCAGCCGGGCAGTGAACCAGTAAACCCTGAAATTCTTTCAGGTCGAAAAATTTGCCCGGGGTCTTTAGCCTCGCGGGATCGCTGGCCTGTGGCACGGCCGTTTCAAGATCGTTAATTGAGTCCGAGGATTGTGAAGGGCCGGTCGATGGATCTGCTGGCCC
>DATNFM010000249.1:0-3537 GCA_035606435.1 Streptosporangiaceae bacterium
GGAACCCGTCCGCCAAGCTGCCGGGTGGCCTCGGCGAGCATCACGGGGTAGCCCCGCTGGCCAAGCGCACGGGCGGCTTCCAGCCCGGCCGGGCCGCCCCCGACGATCAGGACGCTGGCGTCTGATTCCCTCGGCCTGATCCGTTCCGGATGCCATCCCCGGCGCCATTCCTCGCCCATGGACGGGTTCTGCGTGCAGCGGATAGGCGACATCGTCATGTCACCGGAGATACAGATGTTGCAGCCGATGCACTCACGTATGTCGTCGAGGCGTCCCGCCTGGATCTTGGCGGGCAGGAACGGATCCGCGATCGAGGGCCGGGCCGCGCCGATCATGTCCAGGATGCCGGCGCGTACCTGGCGGACCATGGTGTCCGGCGACGTGAAACGACCCACGCCTACGACCGGCTTCGCCGAGAGCTGCTTCAGGCCCGCGATCAGCGGTTCGCGCTCGGCCTCTGCCGCGAAGCGCGAGGTCGCCGAGTCCAGTTCCCAGCTGCCCAGGACCAGGTCCCAGAGATCGGGCAGATGATCGAGCAGCGAGATGACCTCTGCCGCGTCGGCGGGCGTGATCCCGGCGTCGCCGATCCCCTCGTCGACGGTCAGGCGGCAGGCGACGGCGGCCCGGCCTTCGCATTCCTCGCGCGTATCTTCCAGGACTTCGGCCAGCAAACGCGCCCGGTTGGCGACCGAGCCTCCGTAGGAGTCGGTGCGCTGGTTGTACCGGCGGGACAGGAAGTGGTGCAGCATGCTCAGGTTGTGTCCGCTGTAGACGTAGATGACGTCGTAGCCCGCGGCCAGGGCGCGCCGAACGGCCAGGCGATGCCAGCGCCGCAGGTCGGCCAGGTCAGACGCGGACATCATGCGGGCCTGAACAGGGTCGTTTGACCAAGTCACGACCGGCAGGTGAGCCGGCCCCAGCGGGGGTTCCCGGCTCGACAGGTTCGGCGAGTTCATCCCGTTGTGCGCCAGCTCGATTCCGGCCAGGGCGCCGCCGGCATGGATGGCGTCCGCGATCCTGGCCAGCGCGGGCAGGTCATCGTCGTCCCACAAGCGCAGCTCGATGAACGGGGTGATGTCGGAGCTCGGGTGAATCTCCACCTGCTCGGTGCAGACGACAGCCCAGCCGCCCTCGGCCTTGACGTTGCGCATGGCCGCTTGCGCGGTGGGATCGCGGTAACCCATGCCGTTGCAGTGCGGCACCTGGAAGAACCGGTTCTTGGCGTGAACAGGCCCCAGCTGAACCGGCTCGAACAGGACGTCGTACCGGCTATCACGCACGGTAATGCTGGCGTCTGGCATCCCGGGTCAGCGTATCGAACCCTCGGTCTCCCGCCGGAGGTGGAAGAACTGCGGCCGCAGCACCACGCGCGCGATGAGCATGAGGATGACGCCGACGCTGATGATCGCGACCAGCGACCAGATCTGCGACACGGAGGCAGACTGCAGCGACTTGACCAGGATCCACCCGAGGAACCCGGCGGCACCGAGCGGGAGCACGCCAAGGTTCACCGCGTCCATGACGTTGCTGAAGATGCGGCGCCAGTAGTAGGTGATGGCGGCGAGCGCCGTCAGGATGTAGAAGGCCGCGTACAGCAGGGCCGTAATCGCGATGGCGTCGTTGAAGGCGGTCGCCAGCGAGGTGGAGAGCAGGTAGGCCCAGGTCAGCCCCAACAGGGTCAGGCCGACCACCAGGCTCGCGGCGACGGGGGTAGCGTACCGGCGGTTCACGTTGCCGAGGAACGGCGGAAGCACCCGGTGGTTGGCCATCCCGTAGATGACCCGGGCACCGAGCACGATGCCGACGCCGGTGGTCGCGATCACCGACAGCGCCAGGGAGAACGCCATGACCTTGGCCCAGCCACTGCCGCCCAGCACCTGGGCGACGTAGGGCAGGGCGTTGGTCGCGTTGGCCTGCAGCTTGCCGGGCGACACCACGCCCTGCAGGCCGACTGCCGTCACGGTATAGACGATGGCCAGGAAGGCGACCGCCATCATGGCCGCCTTGCCCGGATTGACGCGCCGGTGCTTGACTTCCTCGTTGACGTAGACGGTGCCGTCCCAGCCGGTATAGGCGAACAACGCGACCAGGAAGCCCGCGGTGAGGCTGCCGTGACCCCCGATTCCGCTGAGGCTGAACCAGCCCTTGGTAATGGGGAAGGTGCCATGCCGGTGGCTGATGACCGCGATGAGGCCGACGATGGCGAAGCCGATCAGGATCGTGTACTCGATCAGGCCCAGGCCGACCTGGGTCCGGGCGGTGAGGCGAATCCCGATGATCGCGATCACGAGCATGCCGAGGAGTACCACGGTGTCGATGGCGAGGTTCGGCACGACAGCGGTGGTGGTGGAGCCGAAGACGGCGAGCACCGTCGGCCCGAGGACCACCGTGGTGCTGACCGTGCCGATGATGCCGCCCATGATCATCAGCCAGCCGGTGAGGAAGCCGACGTACGGGTTGATCACGCGGCCGACCCATTCGAAGGCCGCGCCGCAGTTCGCGTTCCACAGATTGAGGCGCCGGTAGCAGTTGGCAATGACAATCATCGGCAGCGCCATCAGGATGAGGGCCGGCCCGCTAGCGTAGGCGGTCGCCAAGGCGAGCGCGGCCAGCGTCAGCCCGGACGATGCGGCAGGCGCGGCCGTGGCCATCCCGATGACGGTGTCCTGCGCTACCCCGATGGCATTCGGCTCGAGCCTGCCCTCGGGGACGAGCCCGGGCCTCGCGACATTAGCCGGGGATTCAACCGACATCTGGGGTCTCCTATCCTGCTGCCTGGCGTTTCACGCGATCATGCGCAGCGGAAAGCCTCACTCAGTCTTCGAAGGGAATGCGCCTCTGCGCTGTCACCACACCTGGCGCGGCTGAGACCTCCGGTGGTCTTGAGGCAGGCCTACACGAGAGAAACACCAGCGTGATAGTACCGGTCAGTTCGCCGCAGCAGGCGACAAACCGGAAAATTTCGGCCTCGGCCGAGAGTCTCCTTGCTGACAGCATCAGCTGTCACCGATGCTCAGCAGGCTCTGCCGAACGGTCTCGGTGAGCGGATCCCCGGCCGGCAGGACGCGCTCGCAGCGCACGGCGAGGTCGCGAAGCAAAGTCACCGCATCCCCGACCCGGCCTACCGCGTAGAACAAGTACGCCAGGTTGGCCATGCGCGTGAGGGTGTCCGAGTGATCCGAACCGAGGACCCGTTCGGAATCCGCACAGCACTTCTCGGACAGTTGCATCGCGGCCGGCATCCGGCCGGCCGCCTGGTACGCGGCGGCGAGGTTCGCGGTAGTCGCGATCGTGTCCGGGTGCCCCGAGCCGAGCACCTTCTCGCGGTCCGACAGCACCCGCTTGTAGTGCGAAATCGCCTCCTTGACCTTGCCCGCGGCCAGGCTGGCCGCGGCCAGCCGGTCCCGGGTGGCCATGGTCTCCGCGTCGCGCGGGCCCTGCAGCCGCTCCCGGTCGATCAGGTTGCGGCTCAGCAGCCTGGCGGCCGCGGCCACGTCGCCCGCGGCCTGGTGGGCGGAGGCGAGGTCGTCCCTGGCG
>DATNFM010000250.1:0-3150 GCA_035606435.1 Streptosporangiaceae bacterium
AGGACTCGTTCTCTTCGGCAGGCTTGCCCGCTTCGCTGGCCGCGGCCCGAGCCTCGGCAACGCCCCGCTGGAATCCAGCGAGCCGGTTGCGAATGTCGACCGGCGAACGGCTCGGCATGTCGGCGGGGGGTTGCGAGCCCGGGATGGTACCCGGGACCAGGTTCGCGTTCGGGAGCCGCCTCGGAAGCCCCGCCTCGGTCGGGGATCCGGCGGCCGGCGACTCGACCGTCTGCGCCGCGCGCCAGCCTTCGTCGGCCGGCGAGGACCACAGCCCCCCGGCCTTGACGGCGGTGCGGGCCGAACCGGGTGCTTGGCGAGCGTCCTTGAACCAGCTCGACTCGACCGCCTCGAATATCGGTAGCCTGCGCTCTTCTGTCGGGTTCATGGCTGCCGGCACGATCACGTCGCTGTTGCCGCGATTCGTCTCCTGCTGGACGGGCGCCGTCGGGGCCAGCGGAGGGGAAGCGAGTTGCGCTGTCGCGGCGTCGGCTGCAAATGCCTGGACCTCCTTTGGCATTGGCTCCGTGCCCGTGGACGGCCTCGCGGACTCAGGCGGCGAGCCCTCTTCGGATAGCAGCCGCCGGCCGAACGGTGTGCTACTCACCTCTTTCCACGTCGCGGGCGGCTCAGCGACCCGCGTCGCGGCCATGCTCCGCTGCGCGCCGGCACCGCGCAGATCCATGGCTAGCTCATGCGCCCCCCGCCGGGACCTGTCGGGACCAGGCCGGGCGAACTCCGGGCGCATGATCGTGTCTGGGCGGGCGATGAGCTCATCGGGGATCCAGACGAGCGCCGCGAGGCCGCCGAGCTCGGCATGCTGAAGCCGGACCCTGATACCGCGCCGAGCGGCAAGCCTAGAGACCACCAGCAGGCCGATCCACTTCGGCACGTCGATGTCCGCCGAAGACGGGTTTTCCAGTCGCCAGTTCGCGTGCGATATATCTTGCGCGCCCATGCCGACGCCCCGGTCGGTGATGCTGATCAGGACACCGCCAGTGTTCAGCAGCTGGCCGGCAATCTCGACCGGCATGTCCACCGCAGAGAACGACGTCGCGTTCTGGATCAACTCAGCGAGCAGGTGCACCATCTCGTTGACGGCAGGTCCGGACAAGGCGATATCGGGTAGCGCGTTTACCGAGACGCGATCATATTCCTCGATCTCGGATACCGCGGCCCTGATGACGTTCGTGAGCACCATCGGCTGATTCCAGCTGCTGGATAGCTCGTGACCAGCCAGGACTAGTAGGTTCTGCGAGTCGCGGTGCATACGGGCGGCGATGCGGTTCATCCTGAACAGGATGGCCTGCCGCTCCCTGTCGCGTTCCGACTGCTCCAGGATCTCTATCAGCCGCATCTGCCGCTCGACCAGGGACTGGCCGCGGTGAGAGAGGTTCACGAACATGGCGTCGAGCTTGTTGCGAAGGCCTACCTCGTTGCCCCCTAGCCGCGAGATCGTGCTGCGCATCTGATCGAAGGCGCGCCCGATGTCACCTATCTCATCCGGGGAAGCCAGATCGGCGGGCGCAGCGTCGGCCGGCGGCCGGCCGCCGGCCAGGACCATAGCCCGGCTCCGGAGCCGGTAGAGCGGCTGGAGCACAGATTTGGCGGTGCTCATCGTGGCCCACGCCGCCACCACGAAAACGGTGGTCATCACGATGACGATCGCGATCGCCCACAGAATGGACCCGGCCCGGACGGAGCCATTAGGTGCATAGATCCGCGCGTTACTCAGGAAGTAGACCAGGCCGACTATGCACAACGCGATGACGGTGACGGCAGCCACCGGAATGACGACCATCAGCTGCAGCCGGGATCGGACATGCCGACCACCGTGCCCATGGGACACCCCGTCCCGCTCGGTGGACGAGCCTTGCCCCATGAGCGAGCCGGTTCGTGCGGGCTGGAGGTCCACGGCGGCTGGATCCGTGCGCCCGGGATGCTGGCCTAGCCCGGCGTTAGGTCCGCCAGCGGGTATGCCTGTCCCGAAGGGCTCCTGGAGCGACACTCCTGTGCGGTCACCGCGAGTGCCGCCGACGGTCCTCGGCTGTATCTCCCCCCACCCATCGTGTTGCCCCGACGGGTCCTCGTTTCCGGTCCTGACAAGGTCCACGCCCACCATGACGACGACGGCAATGGTCAGGAGTGCCACGAGAATTTGCGCCAGCATGCTACTCACATCCGGTCGGTGGCCGGGATCACGCGCACGATGCCGCGCATGCGATGATCATCCTGATTCTGCCCGGCGACTCCAGGACTTACGCATCCGGGCTTGAGGATGACCAGGAACCGTCTCGGTCTTGGAACGGACATGGCATCCTCCCCGGCAGCCTGCCTGCGCGACATCGCATGACCGACATAACTCTAATGTGTAACCGGCTTGCGCATGCGGATTACTAGATAGAGGAAAATCAGAATCGTTACTTTAAGTGGACGCTACTTCACAATACGCCAAGTTTAACCATCTCGCTGGGCTTATGTCGGGTAAAGTCCGATTTACTGCCGTCGACTATCGAGCAGAGCTGATGCGCGGAACAATACGCTGCCCGGAATGCCTTTCACGTGCCGGGCGTACTCACCGTCACCATCTACTTACGGTGCCGTTAGCGAGATCAGCCATCTCCGAGGTTGACCAAGCTCTGCTGTACCACCTGGGTTAGCGGATCGCCGGCGGGCAGCACACGCTCGCAGCGTATGGCGGTGTCACGGAGCAGGGCTATTGCGTCACCGACCCGGCCCGCGGTGTAGTAAAGGTGAGCCAGGCTAGCCAGCCGCGCGAGCGTGTCCGCGTGGTCGGGGCCGAGCACTCGCTCCGAATCCGCACAGCACTGCTCGGACAGTTGCATCGCGGCCGGCATCCGGCCGGCCGCCTGGTACGCGACGGCGAGGTTCGCGGTGGTCGCGATCGTGTCCGGATGCCCCGGGCCGAGCACCTTCTCGCGGTCCGACAGCACCCGCTTGTAGTGCGAAATCGCGTCCTTGGCCTTGCCCGCGGCCAGGCTGGCCGCGGCTAGCCGGTCCCGGGTGGCCATGGTCTCCGCGTCGCGCGGGCCCTGCAGCCGCTCCCGGTCGATCAGGTTGCGGCTCAGCAGCCTGGCGGCCGCGGCCACGTCGCCCGCGGCCTGGTGGGCGGAGGCGAGGTCGTCCCTGGCG
>DATNFM010000251.1:0-58638 GCA_035606435.1 Streptosporangiaceae bacterium
TCCTCCTGAGAGCTACGAGCGGTCAGGCCCTAAGTCCCCCGCGAGCGGGCTGCCAACACCGCCCCTGCACCAACACGAGGGCAACCGACTCACCTGCCTCACCAAACACAGAAGAAGAGCACTGTTTTTTATCGGATGTCCGTTTAACATCCTGGTAGGCAGATGATCCTCAAGGGGGAGCTATGGCAGATGCGATAGGCACGCCCGTGGCGCCGTCCGGTTCGGGCGACGCGATCGTCGAGCGGGCCGGTTACAGACCCGAACTGCGTCGGTCGCTGAAGTTCTTCTCGATGTTCGCGATCGCGTTCTCGATCATCTCGATCACGACCGGGATCTTCCTCAACTACGGCTTCGGGCTGACGTACTGGGGGCCGGCCTCGATCTGGACCTGGCCGATCGTGGGCGTCGGCAACACCGCTATCGCGCTCGTGGTCGCCGAGCTCGGCACCCGGATCCCGCTGGCTGGCTATGCCTATCAGTGGAGCGCCCGGCTGGTGAACCCGACCTACGGCTGGTTCGTCGGCTTCGCCGGGCTGTCGCCGTGTTCACCGAGATCATCGGCACCGTGGTGTTCGGCGTGCTGCTGCTGGTGCTGTGGGGGGTGCACGCCAAGCCGGCACCGGGCGGAATGCTGTTCAACACCACCTCGGTCGTCCACAACCCGACCTGGTACGCGTTCACGCTGGCCGGCCTGCTCGGCGCGTTCA
Organism: Streptosporangiaceae bacterium; assembly: GCA_035606435.1. Taxonomy (GTDB): domain Bacteria; phylum Actinomycetota; class Actinomycetes; order Streptosporangiales; family Streptosporangiaceae; genus Chersky-822. Next base: position 708 of record DATNFM010000251.1, read on the forward strand.
CCCTGGTCGGCTTCGAGCTCGCGGCCGACATGAGCGAAGACGCCGTCAACCCGGTCCGCAGCGTGCCGCGCGGAGTGATCTGGGCGGTCGTCGGCTCGGCGGTGCTCGGCATGATCGCGCTGATCGGATTCACGGTCGCGATCCCTGACCTGAAGGCGGTGCAAGCCCCGGGCCTGCCGCTGCTCACGATCGCCGGCTACTGGCTGCCCGGCTGGCTGGTCAAGGTGTTCATCGCGTTCGTGATCTTCTCAATGTTCGCGATCCTGGTCGTCGGGGCCGGCGCCCAGGCCAGGCTGTGCTACTCGCTGGCCCGCGACAACATGCTTCCCTTCTCCGGCTGGCTGCGACGGGTGAACGCGACCAGCCAGACCCCGATTATCGCGCTGGGCGTCTTCGCCGTGATCGACCTCGGCATGCTCTGGTACGGCTACCTCCAGACCAGCGCGTTCGGCACGCTGGTCGGGGCGACCGCGATCATCCCCTACATCATCTACTTCCTGATCACCGTCGCCTACGCGGTCAAGCGCAGGAAGCTCGACGACATCCCCGGTGCGTTCACGCTCGGACGCTGGGCCTGGCCGGTGATCATCTTCGTGCTCGTCTACACCGCCGCGATCATGCTCGCCCTGTCCCTGCCATCCACCTTCCACGGCTCGGACAAGGTGCTGCTGTACGGCGCCGGCGTGGCCGCGCTGTGGTACTTCGCGGCGCTGCTGTGGCGCCTGCGGGGCGGCACGGCCGGGGTCAGGCCGGTGGAGGACCTACTTGACTAGCCCCGGATGAATTAGCTCGCGGGCCTGCCGGGCGATCTCCACGTCCTCCCGGGCGGTAATCCGCAGGGTACGGACCGGCGCGCCCGCCGCGGTGATCTCGGTGTCCCCGGTCGCGGCAACGTTGCGGCCGGGGTCAACCGCCACGCCGAGGAACCCCAGCCCGGCGGCGGCGCCGGCCCGGATGCCGGCGTCGTGCTCGCCGACCCCGCCGGTGAACACGAGCGCGTCGAGTCCGTTCATGGCGGCCGCCATCGCCGCTATCTCGCGACGCAGCCGGTGCAGGTACACCTCGATGGCAAGGCTCGCCGCGGCGCTGCCTTCCTCCGCCGCCGCGCGCACGTCTCGCAGGTCCCCGGTGGGCAGGTCGGCCAAGCCCGCCAGGCCAGACTCATGCTCCAGTCCGTCGGCAAGGTCGGCCGGACTAAGCCCGCCGTGCTGGGCCAGCCACACGATCAGGCCGGGGTCCACGCTGCCGCTCCTGGTATTCATGACCAGGCCTTCCAACGGCGTGAACCCCATCGTGGTGTCCACGCTGCGGCCACCGCTGACCGCCGCGAGCGAAGCACCAGCACCCAGGTGGCAGGTGACGATCCGCAGGGCGACCGGATCGGCGCCAAGCAGCTGGGCCGCCCGGCGCGCGGCATAGGCGTGGGACAGGCCGTGGAACCCGTACCGCCGCAGTCCGAAACGCTGGATCCACTGGGCTGGCAGCGCGTAGGTGGCGGCCGCCGCCGGCAAGCCAGCGTGGAATGCCGTATCGAAGCACGCCACGGCGGGGACGCCGGGCAGGACCCGGCGAACCGCCTCGATTCCGGCGAGCGCTCTGCGCTGATGCAGCGGCGCGAGGTCCGTGAGCGCACCGATGCCGGCCAGGACCGCCTGGTCGACCAGCACCGGCCCGGTGTAGTCGCGGCCGCCGTGCACCACCCGGTGCCCGGCCACCCCGATACCTCGCTGACCGGCCACGAAGTCCGACAGCTCCGGGTGATCGGCGCCGCCTTCCCAGCGTTCTAGCTCCAGCGACGCCGTGACCTGATCCCCCGGGTCGAGCACGGCCAGCTTGAGGCTGCTCGACCCGGCGTTGACGACCAGGACGTCCTTACCGGGCACCGGCCTGGCCTGCCGTTCCCGGCCAGGTCCAGCCGGCTACCTCGGGCAAGTCCTCGCCGTGCTCGCGGGTCCAGGCCCGGTGCCTGGTGAGCGTGTCGGTCATCAGCTGCCGCAACCGGGCCGCTCGCTGGTCAAGCCCCGGCACCCGGTCGATGACATCCATGACCAGGTGGAACCGGTCCATGTCGTTGATCACGACCATGTCGAACGGCGTCGTCGTGGTGCCCTCTTCCTTGTAGCCGCGCACATGGAAATGGGCGTGCCCGTGGCGCCGGTAGGTCAGCCGGTGGATCAACGTCGGATAGCCGTGGTAGGCGAAGATCACCGGGGTGTCGGTGGTGAACAGCGCATCGAACTCGGCGTCGTTTATCCCGTGCGGGTGCTCCGACGACGGCTGCAGCCGCATCAGGTCGACGACGTTGACCACGCGCACCCGCAGGTCGGGCAGGTGCTCGCGGAGCAGGCTGGCGGCCGCCAGCACCTCGAGCGTCGGTACGTCCCCCGCGCACGCGAGCACCACGTCCGGCCCTGAGCCGTCGCTGTCGGTGCTGGCCCACTCCCAGATGCCGACGCCTCTGGTGCAGTGCAGCACCGCCGAGTCCATGTCCAGCCAGTCGGCCATCGGCTGCTTGCCCGCCACGATCACGTTGACGTAGTTCCGGCTGCGCAGGCAGTGGTCGGCCACCGACAGCAGCGTGTTCGTGTCCGGCGGCAGGTAGACCCTGATCACCTCGGCCTTCTTGTTCACCACGTGATCGATGAATCCGGGGTCCTGATGAGAGAACCCGTTGTGGTCCTGCCGCCACACGTGCGAGGTCAGCAGGTAGTTCAGCGACGCGACCGGCCGCCGCCAGCCCAGGTTGCGCGAGACCTTCAGCCATTTCGCGTGCTGGTTGAACATCGAATCGATGATGTGGATGAACGCCTCGTAGCACGAGAAGAACCCGTGCCGCCCGGTCAGCAGGTAGCCCTCGAGCCAGCCCTCGCAGGTGTGCTCGGACAAGATCTCCATCACCCGGCCGTCGGCGGCCAGATGCTCATCGACCGGCAGCGTCTGTTCCTCCCACGTCTTGCCGGTCACGTCGTACAAGGCCTCGAGCCGGTTCGACGCGGTCTCGTCCGGGCCGAACACCCGGAAGTTGCGGTGCTGCAGGTTCGCGGCCATGACATCGCGCAGGAACCTGCCGAGCACCCGGGTCGGCTCGGAGACGTGCGCGCCGGGAACGGTCACCGGGGCCGCGTAGGCACGGAAGTCCGGCATTTCGAGATCCCGCAGCAGCAGCCCGCCGTTGGCGTGCGGGCTCGATCCGAGCCTCTGGTCGCCGGCCGGCACCAGGCCGAGCAGTTCGGTTCGCGGCTGCCCGGCTTCGTCGAACAGTTCCTCGGGCCGGTACGAGCGCAGCCATTCCTCGAGCTGCTTCAGGTGATCGGGGTTCGACCGCACCTCGGGCAGCGGCACCTGGTGCGCCCGCCAGGTTCCTTCGACCGGCAGCCCGTCAACCTCCTTGGGGCCGGTCCAGCCCTTCGGGGTGCGCATCACGATCATCGGCCAGCGCACCGCCTCACTGTGTCGGCTCACCGCACTGCCGTCGCCGTTCCTGGCCCGCTCCCAGATCGTCTTGATCTTCTCGACCGCACCGTCCAGCGCCGCCGCCATCACCGGATGCAGGACGGCGGGGTCATCTCCGGTCACGTGCACCGGCTCCCAGCCGTAGCCGCGCAGCAGGGCGTCCAGCTGCTCATCGCCGATCCGCGCCAGCAGGGCCGGGTTCGCGATCTTGTAACCGTTCAGGTGCAGGATCGGCAGCACGGCCCCGTCGGAGGCCGGATTGAGGAACCGATGTCCGTGCCAGCCGGTCGCGAGCGGCCCGGTCTCCGATTCGCCGTCGCCGACCACGCACGCGACGATCAGCTCAGGGTTGTCGAACGCCGCGCCGAAGGCATGGGCCAGCGAATAGCCAAGCTCGCCGCCTTCGTGGATGGAGCCTGGCGTCTCCGGCGCGACGTGGCTCGGTACCCCGCCGGGGAAGGAGAACTGCCTGAACAGCTTCTTCATCCCGGCGCCGTCCTGCGGCACGCTCGGATAGACCTGCGAGTAGGTGCCGTCCAGCCAGGTGCAGGCCAGCGCGGCCGGCCCGCCGTGACCGGGTCCGATGACGTACATCATGGTCGCGTCCGCGGTCGAGATCACCCGGTTGAGATGCGCCCAGATGAAGTTCAGGCCGGGCGAGGTACCCCAGTGCCCCAGCAGCCGGGGCTTGATGTGGTCGGGCCGGAGCGGCTCGGCCAGCAGCGGGTTGTCCATCAGGTAGATCTGGCCGGCCGATAGATAATTCGCCGCCCGCCAGTACCGGTCAATGGTCGCCGCTTGGCCTTTCGTCAGCGCGCCATTATCAGCCACCGCCCACTCCTTCGCTCGACACCGGGATACGGCAATACTGTCCGCCCAAGGCAACGCCCCGGTGAACACGACTCGCCGGATCTGGCTGGTTGCTTGCGACCACGACCTCAGTTGTCCCACAATCGGCGAAAGCACCCATTAGGAGCTTTCGATGGTCAATGCGTACTACGGGCCGGCCGGCGGTTTCGGTGACGCGATCATCGTCCGGGAGAGCAGGGCTCAGCGCGATGGCCTGTTCGGCGGACTGGTCGCGATCTTCGTGCTGGCGTTCGCCAGGGGAATCGCCGGCGCCGAAACCTCAGCCGGCCGGATCGCGGTCACTGTCTTCACGACCGCGGTCATCGCGATCCTGGTCAGCGGGTGGATCATGATCGTCAGACGCCGGTCCAGGCTGGAGATCTCGCGGGCCACGATCAGCTACGTCTCCAGGCGCACCGACCGGCTGGTCCTGTCCAGGGAGGCTGGCGACCGGCTGCAAATCGTGCACCTCGGCTCGGGCCGGTACCGGAGGGCGGGCCTGGCGCTCGACGGTTCTGATCAGGTCCTGCCGCTCGGCTTGTTCAGCGTCCGCCAGGTCAGGCAGGCGTGCCAGTCGAAAGGCTGGGAGTTCGCCGCGTTACCGCCAGCCCGTGAGCGCGTAGTCTTGGGGTGACAGACCGAGAGCGGCGGGTGGTGAAGGACATGGTGCCAGAATCCTGGAGCACCGCCGCCTCACTGCTCGTTGACCTGTGGCAAGCCACCGGCCATTTCCTGCTCGCGTCCCCCGGGATCGCCGTCACGGCACTGGCAATGGCCGTACTGGCGGGCGCGATCGCCGCCTGCCTGGTCAGCGCGGCCCGGATCGGCCGGGTGTCGGCGGCGATACCGCTGACCGGCCGGGCGTCGGCCTTGCGCGAGAAGTCCTGGCGCGCTGGGTTCCTGCGCCAGCGAGATCCGGACGCGGCGGGACGGCCCCGCCCCAGAGCGCCCTCGGCGGCCCCGGCGGCCGCCTGAGCGCGATTCCCAGTTCATTGACTAACGGCCAGGCGGCCGCCTCCAGCTTCATCCGTTAGCTCGACCCGCTGGAGGGTTCTCGTCATGTCGTCCTTGTTTGGCGTCCCGCTCGACGCCGCCTATCACGTCATCTCGGCGCTAGTCACCGTCCTTACCCCGCTGTTCGGCGGCTTCGCGGCCGCCGCCGCCATCATCGCCTTCACGATGGCGATCCGCCTGCTGCTGGTGCCGCTGAGCTACCGGGCGATGCGCGGCCTTGAGTCGCAGACCAGGATCGCGCCGCAGGTGCACGCCCTGCGGCAAAAGCACGCCGCGAACCCGGAGCGCCTCCAGCGCGAACTGGCGGCGCTCTATCAGGCCGAGGGAACCTCAATGTTCGCCGGCTGCCTGCCGATTCTGGTGCAGTGGCCGTTCCTGTCGGTCCTGTACCTGCTGTTCAGGTCCCCGACCATCGGCGGCCAGCCGAACCAGCTGCTGGCGCACGACCTGCTCGGCGCTCCCCTGAGTAGCCACTGGCTGGGCGGTGCCGGACCGTTCAGCGCTCAGGGAGCAGTCTTCGTGGGCCTGTTCGTCCTGCTTGCCGTCATTGGCTGGGCCACGGCCAGGCTGGCCCGCCGGACGGCGCCGACGCCGGCAACCTCGACCAGCACCGGCCTCGCCTCGTCCGCGATAACCGCCGCGACCAAGATCACGCCCTACCTGACCGCGGTGTTCGCGGCCTTCTTGCCGCTCGCGGGCGGGTTGTACCTGGCCACAACCACCGCCTGGACGCTCTGCGAGCGAGCCGGCCCGCTGCCCTGCGCCCCGCAGCTGGCCGACCCGCATGACTAGGTACCCGACCATCTAGTCAATTTCCGCAGGCCTAGATACGTAGTTCTCGCTATGACCTGGATCTTCACGTTTGGCATGCTTCTAAATGTCCCGCCCGAACCGGGGAGTCGGGCGGGATAACCAAAGGGGTTTGCAGCACAGACGTTCGTTGCACAGGGGCACTGGTGGCCGACCACATTGACGTGGCCGGCCATCAGTTATTTCCCTAGCTTTCTGAAGTGGCCGCCGATAGCGGGCAAAGGATGACGAACGCCAGCGCACCGCCGTCGATCCGCAGGATGCCGCTGCCCTTGCTGGCCGTGCTGATCGGTGTCGTGATCGAGCCGCCGGTCTTCATCGCGCCGAGGATCTGCTGGCTCAGTTCGCCGAGGATAGTTCCCTCGGGAAGCATGTACCCGGGGAACTCCGAGGTCGGGCCGGTGGCGGTCGGCACGTATAGCACCGTGGTCGGCGGCGTGACCCCGCTCGGGATCCAGCTCTCGATCGGCATCTTGTTGAGGATCGCCACGCTGCCCACGCACCGGGGCGAGATCAGCATGGTGCCGACGAGCGGAGCAGTGACCGGCACGGAGATCGGGTCCATCGAGCTGGCAATCTCGTCGACGAGGGGCTTGGAATCTTCCGGGGACTGAAGGCTCCAGTAGGTCGGGTCGCCGTCAAATCTCACTACGAGGTACATCTCGCTCCTTAATCTGGTTGTCACTCCTGATCATGGTGGGTGGGTGAGATCAGCAGCGCTCCGGCGGTGGCGGCCTCGGTCCGATTGCGCACCCCAAGCTTGCCCAGGATGCTCGAAACATGCACGGCCACCGTACGCTCGCTGATGTACAGGGTCCGGGCGATCTGCCGGTTACTGTCGCCACGGATCAGCAAGGTAAGGACGTCGATTTCGCGCGGAGTGAGGTCGTAGCGCTGCTGGGCCGCCGATGGAGTGGGCGCTGCCTTCGGCGGCGCGGCGGTGATCCTGGCCCGGCGGGCCAGGTCAGTGGCCAGCCGGCCCAGCGGCTCGGCCCGCAGGTCAGTCACGATCGCCTCGCATGCGGCGAGCGCTCGCGCGGCCTGCTCTTTCCTTCCGGCCCGGACGGCTGCCTCGGCCTCGCGCAGCCGCGCGTACGCCTCCCGGTACGGCTGACCAGCCGCGCGCCAGGCCTCCGCGACGACCCGCCAGGTAGCGCGGTCGTCTGTCTTCTCTCTCCTGGCCCGCTCGGCCGCGGCGAGCACTCCGTACGCGGCGACTTCCGGCTGGGTCGGCCCGTGCTGAGCCGCCAGCTCCTCCGCTCGGCCGCCGAGGGTCGATTCGATTGACTGCCATCGGACACCAAGGTCTGGCGGCCGCGCCGATTCCGGCCGGGCGGCAAGGTCGGCCGCGGCCCGCGCGCCGATCGCCAGCAGCCGGATCTCTTCCTCGGCCAGTTCGGCTCCGTGGAGCACGGCGAGGCCGTCGGCTATCTCACTCACGGCCCGAAGCAGGTCGCCGGCATAGAGCGCCTGCTCGGCCAGGAATGCGTGCAAGGCGCCGATGATCCGCCGGTCTTCGGGAGATTTTGCCAGCGTGGCCGCGAGTTCACTGGCGCGCTCGGAGTCCCCCCGGCCCACAGCCATCTCCAGGAGCAGGAGCTGCAGGTACCGGGTCACACTGGCCGAGGACTCGGGAATCAGGTCGGCCAGCAGGCGCTCGGCTTCCTCCCACCGGCCGGTGGCGGTGAGCACGGCCGCTGTGTTGTTGTCCAGCACGGCGGTGAGCCCGGCCGGTGCCCCGAGCGACCTGGCGGCCAGCCGGCCATCCTGGGCGGCATCGAGCGCCTCGCTGAACCGCCCGGCCGTGCACAGCAGGTACATCCGGTTCGAGGCCGCCCGGAGGACGTCTTCGATGCTGGCGGCCTGCAGGGCCAGGGTGAACGACGTGTCGAGCGCGGCCAGCCCGGCATCGAGATCCCCGGTCCTGGCCAAGATGATCCCGAGCGTCGCCAGGCCGTGGGCGTGCTCGGCGACCGCGCCAGCCTCCTCCGCGACCATGACCGCCCGCCGGGCCAGCGGCAAGGTCTCGGCATACTCCCCGTTCAGCATTCGCCAGGTAGCCAGCGCGGCCAGCACTCTGGCCTGCAGAGCCGACGGCAGCGCGTGCTCCAGCAGCGCCGCCGCCTCGGACGCGGCCTGGACCGCCGCCAGCAGGTCCCCGGCCTCCCACTGATAGCGCCCGAGCCGTTCGAGCAGGCCCGCCCGGTCGGCGGACTCGCTGATGTCGTCGCGGGCCAGCACGTCGGCGATCCAGCTCGCGGCCCGGTCGGGATGACCGGCCCAGCTCGCCACCTGGGCCGCTTCCTCAAGCACGAGCCGGACGGGCTCGGCCAGCGAACGGGCAAGATCGGTCGCCAGCACGTAGCAGCGATCCGCCTCCGGGTAGGCCCTGGCCGCGACGCTGAGCCGCGCGGCCGACAAGGCAGCGGCTGCGGCCTCGGCCGGGCAGCCCGCCTGGTGCCAGTGCTGCGCCAGCCGGGCTGGATCATAGTCGTCCCGTGCGGCCAGCGTCTCGGCCAGCCGGCGGTGCAGCCGCCGGCGTTCACCCGGCAGCAGCTCGGTAAAGATCACCTGCTGGATCAGCGCGTGCCGGAAGGCATAGCCGTCGTCGAATGGGACGAGCAACCCGGAGTTGACCGCCAGCCGAGTCGCCTCGAGCAGCGCGTCCTCCGACAGCGGCACGGTGGCGGCGAGCACCTCGTGGGACATGCCGCCGTCGGCGACGCTGACCTGGTCGACGACCGACTTGGCCGGTGCCGTCAGTGCGTAAGCCTTGGCGAGCACGACGGCGCTGATCGAAGGCGGCGGCCCGAGTCCGCCGGTGTCGGCCAGTTCCTGCGCGTACAGCGGATTGCCTTCGGCCGCTCGCACTACGGCCGCGATCTGCTCGGTGCTCGTGCAAGCCGGGACCAGGCCGGCAATCAACTCGGCGATCTCGGTGTCGGCCAGCCGGGTCAGCGGCAGGCGGGTCACGGTCGGGCAGCGCCGCAGTTCGGCTAGCCACATCCTGGTCTCGGCGCCGGTGTCCTCATCGCGCAGCGTGCCGATCACCAGCACGCGCTGCTCACGCAGGCGTACCGCCAGGAAGCCGAGCAGCAGCCGGGAAGATTCGTCGGCCCAGTGCAGGTCCTCCAGCACGAGCACGAGCGGAGCGTCCGCCGACAACTCGGACAGCAGCGCCAGCATTCGCTCGAACAGCCGGTGCCTGGCCACGAGCATGTCACCGGAGCCGTCCGCCCCTAGCAGCCAGCCGGCCTGATCAGGCAGCGCGGCCAGGAACGGCCCGTACGCCAGCGCCGCACCGGCCAGGGGCGCACAGTTCCCGACGCGCCACTGCGCGCGGGAACTTCCGGCGGGCGCGGATCCGTCGAGTCCCAGGTACTCGGCCAGGTTCGCCACCAGCCTGGTCTTGCCGATGCCGGCCTCGCCGGTGATCAGCACGACCTGAGCTCTGCCATCGGCGGCCCGCGAAAAAGCATCCCGCAGCAGCCGCCGTTCGGCGGATCGTCCAGTGAACGCCGGCGCCTGCATGGGATGAATTGTCGTCAACAAACGACACCCTGTCGATGTCTGGGGGTCCCGTCTGCGGCGGTTGCCCGGTCTCGGCGCAAGCTTCACACCGGCTGCCGTCACGCCAGTACCCTAAATCCGCCATGCAACAATGCGCGGCCATAACGACTAATAACTCGAAATTCGAAAGACTTATCAAGCAGTTTGACGGGATAAAGCATTGCGATGTTCGGCGCGAACAACTAGCGCGGTGAGTGCCTCGATCGCGGCTTGCTGGCGGCCGACGGCCGGACCGACCCGCGCCAGTTGCCTGGCCGTCACCACCATGCGGCTGCTGCCTTTCCTGTCCGCCAGCGCGGTGATCGCCGCCGGCAGTTCCGGCCGGCCGACCGAGGCGGCGAACTGAGCCGCCAGTTCGATCAGAGCGCCGAGGTTCGCGGGTTTGGCCGCCACCAGTTCGTCCGCTCCGGCGCACACGAACTCCACCACTCGCCTCGCCGCGACCGGGGAATGCGAGACGTGCCGCAGCGCCGAGGTGACCCGGCTGAGCCTGAACGCCCTGGCGCGCAGGCCAGCGCCGAGTGCGGCGGCGGCCAGCCCGGGATCGAGCCTGCCGTCGGCGCACGCTTCGGCCCACCATTGAGCGGCGGCGACCTGAGCGTCGGCCTGGATCGACGCGAGCCCGGTGAGCAGGGCGAGATGACCGACCGGCCCCATTGGCGTGCCGGCATTGTTCAGCGCGGCAATCGCGGCCACGGCGTCGGCCATCTTTGAGTAAAGGCCATCGCCCAGCGGCCTGAGCAGGTGCGCGGCGGCGACCTCCGGCTGCCACGGACAGATCAGCGGCCAGCCAGCGATCGCGGCGGCGTAGTCGCTCTCATACCGGCCGGCCGCGGCGAGCAGGTGATAGTCATCAATCGGGCTGGTGAGCCTGGTCATCAGCTGCCAGCCAAGGTTCTCAGCCGCCGCCGGAACCGGCTCGATGGCCTTGGCATAGACCCGCTCGCCAATCTTGCGGTAACCGTGCTGGTCCCCCGGCGGGTCACCGCTCACATACTCGAAGGCCACTGGCTGAGCCATCGCTCGGTGGCGGTCGGCCAGCGCCGACGCCGCGATGCCGGTCAGATCGCGTAGCGCTGACCAGAGCGAGTCGGGTGCGTCCGGCGCCAGCCGCAGGAGCGCGACGTCGAGATCGTGCCGGCCGGCCAGCATGGCACCGGCGCCGCCGATTTGCCCGATCCGGTCCCGCAGGCAGTCGTGGCTGATCGTCGCCCGGTCAGTCTCCGGCTCGGCGAGCAGCACGCCGCCTCGCCCGGCCTCGATGAGCTTGGCGGCCTCCCAGGCCCGAGCGGAAAAGATGCCGGTCATGAAGATCGCCCGGCCGGAGCCGTCGACCGCGACCTTTCCCGGAATGTAGGAGTATCCCGAGCGCGAGTGTTCCTCGGGCGGCAGCTGACCGGTGCCCCAGGCGAGCGTGATGAGCGCGATATCGCAGGTGAGGCGGTTCCCGATGAACTGTATGCCGTACTCGCTGACCTGGGTCGCCCGCTTCAGCAGCGGCCGCGCGAGCCGCCGGCGCTCCTCTAGCGGCAGGGCGCTGAGCCTGACCGCCGCCGCGATGGCCCGCTCGGTGGCGACGGCGTCCCGCGCGTCTTCCAGCAGCGTCGTCAGAAGCTGCACGAGCTCGTCCGGGTCGGTCACCGGCGGCGGAAGGCTGGCGCCTGGCTCGGGCCTGACCGCCGCCGGTCCCGGCACTGAGCCTCGCCTCACTTCCTCCACGGCCGCCAGAAGATCCGCCTGGCGGCCAGCCGGCAGCGTCGCGATCCGCTGCTCAAGTTCGCCTAGTTCGCGGGCGAGTTCCTCGCCGGCCTCCGGCTCATCGACGGGCGGTCCCGCTACCCCGATCTCAATTGCCCGCGCCCGCAACCCGGGCGACAGGTCAAGCGCGCGCAGCCGGATCTCCGCCATCGGAGCGCCGGCCGGTATCCCGCGCCGGCCGATCACGGCCAGCGCTGCCTCCTGGATGTCCTGCCGCTGGTGGCCGAACGCGGCGGTCACCGCGCCTATGGCCGCCCCGGCGGACTCCGGAACTTTCACGATGACCAGGTCGATCAGCTTGAGCTGGGCGAGCGCGATGCTCTTCTGCGGGAACAGCAACGCGGGCGCGCACCCGTCGAGCAGCAACCGCGGGTCAAGACGGCCGGCCTCCAGCAGCTTGCGAATGCCCTCCTGCCCCATCGCCACCCCGACCTTGGAGGTGGTAGCCAGCAGGCCGACATATCGCTCGGCCCGGTCGGCCAGCTCATCGATCGTCGGGCCCAGTTCGGTCAGCATCGCTCCGTACCAGGCGACCCGGCTGGGATGGAAGTCCGCGCTGAACGCGTCGACGCACGCGTCGATCAGCCGGTCCCGGTCCACGTGCCCGGCGGCGCTGAGCAGCGCCAGCGCCTGCGCCCAGGTCTGCCGGCCCCCCGCGTCAAGGCGCCATCGATCGGCCTGCTCAAGCACCCGGCCGACGTCCGGCACGGTGAAGAGCCGCCAGATTTCGTCGGCCAGCAGATCGGGATCGGCCAGCAGGGCATCCGAAATCGCCGGCTCCTGGCCTTGCGCCAGGCCCGGTAGCTGCATTCGCGCGATGCCCTCGGGCATCAGCGTGGTGTACTCGGGCACCTGCGGCCTCGATATGACGCCCAGCCTGACCAGGTGCCGAGCCAGCAGCCAGCCATCCAGTCCGCTCATGAACTCGCCGGTCGCGCGCAGCCGCCGGTCAACGAAGTCGGCCAGCCAGGCGGGGCGCCGGTCGGCCAGCACGGCCGCGAAGAGGCCCACCTCAGAATCGGTATAGCTCTCCCAGGGCCGCGCGGACTGCGGTGGCCCGAGGGACGAGGCCACCTCCTCGGCGACCCTGACTCCGCCCGCGAGGCCGAGAAGAGCAAGCTGGAACCCCAGGCCGCCAGCAAGCTCGCACCATTCGTCGTAGATCCGCTGTTGCTCGCGCTGCTCGGGTCTGGGCTCTGGGGGCTTGGCCCGGCCAGAAATGATGTCCATGACCTGGTACGGGCTCGCCAGCATGATCACGTCGATGTCGGGGTAACCGGGCCCCTTCAGCACTGGCTTGAGCGCCTTCGAGCAAGCGGTGCGCTCGCCCTCGGTGGCGCCGGCCAGCAACTCGCGTACCCGGGCCGGTTCGTTGTCCCTGATCGCCTTCTCGAGCAGGGCCGCGTCCAGGCTCATCTGGTCACCGCCATCCTGGCCGCGAGTACGTGCTTGCACGGACCTCGATTCCCCCGGTGCTTGCCCCACCACGGGCAGGTACATCGATCCGGTCCGGCGGAGCCGCCGAAGGTGACCCGGTGCTCGCTGTCGGTGCCGACGACGATCGCGCCGCTGGCGTTCAGCGTCACTGCCCCGGTCTCGATCAGCTGCCTGGCGTTGCCCAGTCTCGGGTGCAACGCGTCGAGCGCCCGCCCGAACGGCAGCTCGCGATGGAAGAAGGACTCCTCGGCCAGGTCATAGCCGACCCGCCCGCACGCCGCCAGGTAGCCAAGCGCCGCCGCCACTCGCCTGGGGCCGAGGTCAAGCGCCACCGAGAGCCGGCCAGAATCGACCCGCGATCCCCAGCCCAGCGACTCGGCGACCAGCAGCGAGTCGACCGCCGCGTCCTCGTCACCCAGCAGTTCGAGCAGTGCGCCCTCGCCGGAGAACCCGCGGTACTTCTCCGGGCTGAGAGTCAGCGTGAACCGGGCCGATCCCAGGTCAAGCTCCCAGGCGCTCGGTGCCTCGGTCGCGCCGGCTTCAAGGTCGGGCCCGTACACGCGCAGCTTGCGGGCAAAGCGCAGCATCGGGGCTAGCTCGACCAGCCGGTGCGGGCCTGCCAGGCAGGCCGCCTGCCCCCTCCGGCTCGCCTGCAGCGAGAACCCGCCGGGACCGGGCACCGCCCACAGCGGCCGCTTCGCCTGACGCGGAATCGAGCGCACGAACCTCTGCGCGGCTGCCCCGGTCAGCTCGCCGAGCAGGTGCATCCGCCTGGCGATCGCCTGGACTTCGCCGAACCCCTTGAGCCAGCGATCGGGCAAGGGCACCTTCCGCTCGGTCACCGAACCGCCGAGCGTATCCACGATCAGCTCGTCGGATCCGACGCTCAGCAGCAGCGGCCCGCGAATGGCCGCCCCGCCCAGCGCCGCGCGCATCGCGGCGTTGAAATCGACGTTCGTCGTACCCGACGTGATGGGAGCGTCGGCGAGGGCACCGGGAAGCAGGTCCAGGCGGGCGTGCACGCCACCGCAGGAGGAGAAGGACTCGAACCGAAGCCGGTCCTCGCTGCTGGTGACGACCGGATCCCTGAGGATCGCCAGCGTGCTGGACGCCAGGTAGTAACGGGAGCGGGCCACTGCCGCGCAGGCCAGCATGCCAAGGGCCGCCGGCCCAGGCTCGGTCAAGAACGCGCTGAAGAAGTACGGATGGGTAGCAGGCCCGGCTTCGGTGACGCCACCGCAGGTAGCCAGCAGCAAGTCAGAGCCATCGGCGCGTCCGCGCAGCACGGACGGTGCCGCGTACCGGTACTCCAGCTGAGCAGTTGCCACGCTCGTACTTTAGGTCGTCCCTACGACAATGCCGTCAGGAAATGGTCATTCGGGCGGTTGACCGCCGGACTCGCCAGTATCAGCGTCACCGCTGTCGGAACCACCGTCGGAGGGCGGGTAGAGCGGCGTGTAGGGCTCGCGGGGCGACAGCGGCCCGAATGTCTGCTCGTAGTTGGTCAGGTTGTCGTTGATCGCGCGGATCACGTCGAAGACCTTTCCTGGCGGAATTCGCACCCGCGCCACCAGCTGATGCGGGGCCCGGATGACCATCTCGCCGGTCTCGGTCCTGGCCGGCGCCTGCGGCTGGGAGTTCACGACGAAGTCGAGGGTGAATTCACTGACGGTATGCCACACCGACAATCCGTTGGCATAGACGCCACCAAGCATGCTCGGATCGGCTTGCAGCTCGAACGCGATGCGAGTGGGCTGCTCGGGGTTATCGGTCACCGACGGGTCGCTCCTTGTTTCGGGTACTCGGTAGACCCTAACCGGCATACGAGGCGGCGGGCGCTCTACCGCACGGCAGCGTGCTCGCGACCAGCCCAGTACGGGCCGAACGCGACCCAACTGCCGGTCCGCCGCCGCCGGGGCTAAGTCAGACGGCGAAGGCCTTCCAGGACGCGACGGAGCTGGTCGGTCGTGGGCGGCTGGCTCGGGGCGGCGGACCTGAGCGCGTCGGCCAGGACATTGGCGGACGCTCCGAGGCCGGTGCACAGGCCCTTCCTCGACAGGTAACACACTCGATCGATCGCGTCGTAGAGCGGAATCCCGCACTCCCTGGCCAGGTCCCTGATCGACCGGCTGCCGTCAATGCGGCTGGCCACGGCCCAGTGCTCCTTGCTGAGCACGGCACCCGGCTGCGCCAGATCACGCAACTCGAGCCTGGTGCTGACGGCGAGGCCGCAGCGGGCAAGGCCCGAGGATCGCTTGGCCGCCACCGCACGCATCGAGTTGGCCTTCAGCCGGCAGTAGCCGCGCGACCAGTGCGTGGCCGCGGGCTGGAAGGTGGTCGCCGTCACCGAGGTCTCCTCGCCGAGCGGCATCGTCAGCACGATCAGCGCGTCGATCACGGCCGACCGCAGCACGGCCTTGAGCGCGGCCCTGGACAGGCTGCCGTCCTGCATCAGCAGCGCCCCGGCGTCGAGGCCGTTGCCGGCACCGTCGAGGAGCAGCGCCCGCGTCTGATCCGGGGAACCACCGACTTCGGCCAGCCGATCGGCCAGGTCAGGAACCCAGGATGCCTGGGCGAAGGTGAATTCGCCGTCATCGAGATAGATGATGCCGCTCGGGTTACCCGCCACTTCGAGCACGCCGGAGGCGCCCTGGCGCACCAGAGCATCGAGCGCCGCCGCGACCGGGTTCCCGGCCACCGCGGCCGGTCCCGGCGAGTTTGCCAACTCCTTCACAATTCATGATCTTAGCTAGAGCCATTGACTAAGGCCGGTAACTGACACACTTACGGTAGCCGCAGATACGACAGAGAACCGAACTGTTATGACGCACATGCAGCTGCACTATTGGCTTCATGTGCCATTGCACAGCGACGCTGCGCTTGCCCGCCATTAGCGACTTTTGCCAGGAAACAGCAGTCTAGCACCCGGTACTCCGACTACGAGAATGCATATCTTTAATCCCGTCGTTTTGATGGGGACAGTGCGATAAAGCAATGCTCGGCCGAAAGGCAGTAAACGTGAACATAGAGGCTACGCTCAAAGAAGCGATGACGCCGGGGACCGAGTACCTGCGACGACACCGGGCTCTGGCCGCAGGCCGCAGACCCGCGCAAATTTTTCTCCTTCCAAGTCTTTGAACTTCAGATGAGCCGGTAGACGCCGACGCCGAACGGGTCAAGAGACACGGACTCGACGGTGCCGGTGCCGCCCCGGGTCAGGGGTGCCAGCAGCAGGCCGGCGGCCGTGGCGGGCGTGATCGTGACCGGCTCGCCGGCCTGGCTGACGAACCAGGCGAAGCACTCGCCGTCCGAGCGGAGCAGCACGTCGCCCGCGACGCGCGGGTCGCCGGTGCGTACCGGCCTGCGCACCCGGGCGTGGGTGGCGAGCGCGTCGTACAGGCGGCCGGTCGCTTCCGGATTGACGGCCGGGGTCAGCGCGGCCATGTGCTCGATCGGGTAGGTGCAGAGCACGAGCGAGCCGGACCCGGCCGGCCGCAGCAGCAAGGCCGGCCGGCCGTGGCCGTCGGTCGCGAGCACCTCCGCTTCGGCCGGGCGGACCGGCAGGTAGGAGCGGCTGAACTCGGTGCCGGCCACGGCGAAGGTGAGCGTGCTCCCGGCGGGCAGCGAGCCGAAATCGCGCTGGAACGTGAACGTCACCGCATCGTCTGCGATCGGGTCCACGAGGCCGGCCCTGAGCTGGTGTTCGACGCCGAACATGGAGTTCAGGCGTCCGTAGGACGGGCCCGGATGGCGGCTGGTGGTGCCGGCGCAGTAGGAGGCGTAGACCGTCGCGCCGCCGGTGGCGAGTCGTTCGAGTTCGACCCACGTGGGCGCCAGCAACTGCTTGACCGACGGGACGAGGAACAGCCTGGCGTCGGGGTCGAGGCCGGTGCTTTCCCTGGTCAGCGCGAGCGGCAGGTCAGCGAGCCGGGCGCTGACGTAGGCCTGGCCTAGGATCTGGTGCAGATCGGCCGGCTCTTGCGGGGCGGTGAACGGGTAGCTGGTGTCCAGGTAGGAGGAGATGAGCAGCGCCGCTTCGCTCGGTGCCCGCTCGCAACGCCCGAGGTCGACCGCCTTGATGATCTCGGCGAACGCCTTCAGCTCGGCTAGCGCGGACTTCGGCCTGCCTTGGCTGTCGGTGAGCCCGAAGCCAAGCTCGAACGCGTGGTGGCGGTACGGGTCTTGACCGATCAGCTCGAAGTCGGTGTTGCACCAGGCGATCCAGCCGGTCGCGCCCGCCAGCAGGCTGTTGTGCAGCACCTGCCGGTAGTACCTGGCCGCGTGGGTGCCGCTGACCAGGTCCGAGCTCACGCCGAACTCTTCGAGCACGACCGGGCGCCCGTAGGTCCCGGCCAGCTCGCATTCGAACGCGGCGGCGTAGTGCTGGCGGATCTCGTCGTTGCCAACCGGGTAGACGTGCGGGCCGATGAAGTCACACAGCGCCGCGGTGTCGGCCAGGTCAAATCCCCGCGACGCGCGCGGTCCCCTGGTCCCCCACGCGCCGTCGCCCAGCGAGAACGGCTGGTGCCCGCCGGCCGCGCGAACCGCGTCCCGCATGATCTGCGCCCAGGCCGCCACGTCCTGGCGGCTGGCGTCGGGCGCGCCGTAGATGGGCATCTCGTTGGAGACCAGCCACCCGGCCACCGCCGGATGTGAGCAGAACCGGCGCACCATCTCCCCCGCGAACCACGCTTGACGCGCGACCATCCAGACATCGCGGTACAGGTCGCGTCCACCGCGCCAGGAAGGATCCCAGTTCTCTCCGGACATATGGCCTATGAGGAAAGATGGCACGGTGTTGAGTCCGGCCTCCAGATGCCGGTCAAGGAAGTCGGCGAACCGCCCCGCCATGCGCTCGTCTATCTGGTCCGGCGCCGGCATGAAGTCGGGCCAGTAGAAGAACGAGCGCGTCATGGTCAGGCCGTGATCGCGCAGGACGGCCAGTTCGGCCGCGATGACGTCCGGGTCGTAGGTGCGCCACATGAGCGGGCCGCCGGCGGCTGACCAGAAGTTGGCGCCAAGCCACTGAACCGGCCCTGTCTGCCCCGGCCCTGTCTGCCCCGTGACCATGGCGAAGTTCCTGCGCATGTTCGTGCACTGTACCGGTTAAGCACGCTGGCCGGCCGGCCGAGCGGGCCGCCTAGACTTCGGCTCGTGAAGCGTCCGACGATCGCTGACATCGCGAGCCGGGCCGGAGTGACCAAGGCGGCGGTGTCGTTCGCGCTTAACGGGCAGCCTGGTGTCTCGCAGGCGACCCGCGAGCGGATTCTCGGCATCGCCAGCGAGCTCGGCTTCCAGCGCAACAGCGCCGCCCGCGCACTGTCCGACGGCCGGGCCGGCGCGTTCGGCCTGGTCATCGACCGGCCGGCCCGCACCCTGAGCGTCGAGCCGTACTTCATGCAGCTGATCTCCGGCATTCAGGCCGAGCTGTCGGGAGATTCTGCGCTGCTGTTGACGATGGCGGAGGACACGCAGGCCGAGATCGAGCTGTACCGGACGTGGTGGGCGCAGCGCCGGGTGGACGGGGTGTTCCTCGTCGACCTGCAGGTCGGGGACCGCCGGATCGCCGTGATGCGGGACCTTGGGCTGCCCGCGATCGTGATCGGCAGCCCGAAGGGGTCCGGCTCGCTGCCGACGGTCTGGCAGAACGACACGGCGGCGATGGCGACCGTGGTCGGCTACCTGGCCGGGCTGGGTCACACGAGGCTGGCCCGGGTCGGCGGCATTGCCCGGTACTGGCATTCCAAGCTGCGCGGCGACGCGTTCGCGTCGGTCACGCGGGAGGCCGGGCTGCGGACGGTGTCGGTCGAGGCCGACTACACCAGCGAGCACGGGGCCGATGTGACCAGGCGGCTGCTTCAGGGCGAGGTCGGGGGCCAGGGCGGGGGCGATGACGCGCCGCCGACCGCGATCGTGTACGACAACGACCTGATGGCGCTGGCGGGCCTTGCGGTCGCCAAGCAACTCGGCATCGACGTGCCAGGTGAGCTGTCGATCGTGGCCTGGGACGACTCGGCGTTGTGCGAGCTGGTGCACCCGCCCCTGACCGCGTTGCGCCGCGACATCGCGGCCGCGGGCGCACAGGCGGCCCGGTCCTTGCGCCAGCTAGCCGACGGGACGCAGGTGAGCGACTTCGAGGAACCGCCGCCAGTACTCGAGATCCGCGGGAGCACCGGCCCCGCCCCGGCCTAGGCCAGGTGAACTGAGCCGCGCTGGTCCAGCATCAGCGGGATTCTGGAATGCGTCGACTGTGGAGCACCGACGGCCCGCTCCGACAAAAATTACGCTAGACCTGTCGGGTGCGGATGGTGGATTGGTACCAGCGGAAGCTGTCCTTGGGGATCCTGGTGCCGGTGGGATAGTCGACCCAGGTCAGGCCGAAGCGCTTGGAGAAGCCTTCGGCCCACTCGAAGTTGTCGAGCAGGCTCCAGACGAAGTAGCCGCGCACGTCGATGCCAGCCTCGCGGGCGGTCAGCACGGCCCGCAGGTGGTCGCGCAGGTAGTTGATGCGGTCTGGGTCGCGGACCGCACCGTCCGGGTCGACGTAGTCGGCGCAGGCGGCGCCGTTCTCGGTGATCAGAATGGGCGGCAGCTGGTACTTGCCGTTCAGGCTGACCAGGAGTTCGTTGAGCGCGCCCGCCTCGATCTCCCAGTCCATCTGCGTGCGTTCGTAGCCTGGGCGGCCGACCGCCATCGAGCCCAGGTCGGCCGAGATGAGGTCCGGCTCCTGCGCCGACACGTAGTAGCCGGCGGTGCGGGCTTCGGCCTTGCGGGACCGGGCGGCGATGGTGTTCGGCGAGTAGTAGTTCAGGCCGAGGAAGTCCAGCGGCAGCGAGATCACGTCGATGTCGCCGTCCTGTATGACCGAGGATGCCGGCAGGTGGCGCTCGAAGTGCTCCCAGATTTCCGTCGGGTAAGTGCCCAGCAGGATCGGGTCGAAGAACAGCCGGTTCTGGTTGCCTTGGACTAGCCGGGCGGCGGCCACGTCATCCGGGTGCTGGGACGCGGGCCTGATCACGGCCGGGTTGAGAGAGATGCCGACCTCAACGCCTGGGCTGGCCGCCCGGATTGCCTGCACGGCTTCGCCGTGGCCGAGCAGCAGGTGGTGCGTCGCGGCCAGTGCCTGGCCGAGATCGGTCACGCCGGGAGCATGGATGCCCATGCCGTACCCAAGCCACGCAACGCACCAGGGCTCGTTCAGCGTGATCCATTTCCCGACGCCGCTGTCCCCTCCACCACTGACCAGTGCCGACGCGACGATCCCGGCGTACTCGGCGAACCGGCTCGCGGTGTCACGGGCGGGCCAGCCACCCGCGTCCTGCAGCGGCTGAGGCAGGTCGAAGTGGTACAACGTGAGGAACGGCTCGATGCCGCGCTGGCGCAGGCCGTCGACCAGGCGACGGTAGAAGTCAAGGCCAGCTTGATCGGCTGGACCCTTGCCGTCCGGCTGGATGCGCGACCAGGAGACCGAGAACCGGTACGCGCCAACCCCGAGTTCGGCGAGCAGGTCCAGATCGGAGTCGAGCCTGCGGTAGTGATCGCAGGCGACGTCGCCGGTGTCACCGTTGCGCACCTTGCCCGGTGTGCGGCTGAAGGTGTCCCAGATCGACTCCCCCCTCCCGTCCGCTCTGGCCGACCCCTCGATCTGGTAGGCGGCGGTGGACGTACCGAACAGGAAATCGCCAGGAATCGCGATCGGCAAATCAGGCAAGGTAGGCCCGCTTTCAGCTCAGAAATAGTACTTAACCGGTATAGTAACCGTGCGCGTTTGCGGCGACAATGAACCATCGGCGTACTCTCGGTTACCGGCCGAGGAGTGCCGCGATGATGATCAAGGTAGCCATCGATGCAGTCGTGGTGACCATGATCGAACGGCTCGCGAGGTCGTCGGCGGCGCGGTAACGCTGGGCGTAGATGAACGCGTTCTGGGCGGTCGGCAGTCCGGCACAGACGACGACCGCGACCAGCCCGGCATGGGGCAGGTCCAGCGCGAATCCGGCCGCAAGCGCGACGGCCGGCTGCACGGCCAGCTTCAGCACCGAGATGACCGCCAGCTCGGTCAGAGCGGGTTCAGCCGGCGCGGGCGCAGCCGGCACGGGCGCAGCCGACACGGGCTCTGGCGAATCGACCGTCCGCGTCCGGGCCGGCGGGCGGTACAGCGACGCGCCCAGCGCGATCAGGGCGGTCGGCACGGCGGCGGCGCCGAGCAAGGTGAGCGGGTCGAGCAGCACGGACGGCGGGCGGAAACCCGTCTCCGAGGCGATCACCCCGAGCGCGGACGCCAGGATCACCGGGTTACGCAGCGGCAGCGTGGCGATCCGGCGGAATCTGATCCGCCCGGTCGCGTCATCGTGGCGGTCAAGCACGGTCAGCACGATCGGCGTGACCACCAGCGTCTGGAGCAGCAGAACCTCGATCACGAACGAGGCGCTGCCGAGCACCTGCATCGCGATCGGGATGCCCAGGTTCGCCGAGTTGACGTAGCCCGCGGCCATGCTCCAGATCGCGCGCTCACCCGGCTTGCGGCCGAACCACCGCCCGGACGCGAACCAGCCCGCCCCCATCAGCGTCACGGTGCTTACCGCGAACGCCGCCAGAGGCCGGCCCGCCAGGCCGGACAGCGAGGTCCGCGACAGAGTCAGGAACAAGTCGGCCGGGATCGCGAGATGGAAGACGAACTGCCCGAGAACCTCAGCCATATTGTCGGCGAGCAGCCGACGGCGCCGGGTCAGGTAACCGACCGCAGTCAGGATCCAAATCGGCCCGAATGCTGCGATCAACCCCATACCGGCATGCTCTCACGATGCCGGTCAACCCCACCGAAGCAAGCGTTGAGGTCCGCGCCCCGACTCGCCTCCTGAGTCCCAGCACCACATCTGCCTCAGGTCCGGGCAATACGGCCCGGAGCGCAATTGCATAACAAATCCCAGGTAAACAGAAGGTTACCGACAGCCAGCATCTTGTGGGACTTTTAGCGCAGGTACTTCAACTACTGGCTATGTCGCACTAATGCTAATCGTGTGAACGACTTTCTGCTCGTCCTGGTAGTTATCACCGCGTTGTCGTTCGACTTTACGAACGGCTTCCACGACACCGGCAACGCCATGGCGACCTCGATCGCCACCAAGGCGCTGTCTCCACGCGTCGCGGTAGGCCTGTCGGCGGTGCTGAACCTGGTGGGTGCTTTCCTTTCGCTGACCGTCGCGGCGACGATCGCCAGCGGCCTGGTGGACACCGGCATAGTCACGTTGACCGTGGTGGCGTCCGGACTGGCTGGCGGCATCATCTGGAACCTGCTTACCTGGCTCTTCGGCATCCCATCAAGCTCTTCGCACGCACTCATCGGCGGCGTGATCGGCTCGACCATCGCTGCGGCTGGCGGTCATGCCGTCCAGTGGCACAACCTGGTCGCCAAGGTCGTAGTCCCGGCCAGCCTGTCTCCCATCGTCGCGGCGCTGGTCGCCGTTACGGGCACCTGGTTGCTGTACCGGATCAGCCAGAACATGACCGACGGCGGCCGTACTCATGGCTTCCGTATCGGCCAGATCGGGTCTGCCTCCATGGTCTCGCTGGCGCACGGCACCAACGACGCCCAGAAGACGATGGGCGTGATCACGCTCGCGCTGATCGTAAACAAGTCGATACCGGCGACCGCTGGTGCCCCGTTCTGGGTGATCCTGGCCTGCGGGCTCGCGATCGCAGCCGGTACCTACGTCGGCGGCTGGCGGGTCATCCGCACGCTGGGCAAGGGCCTAGTCGAGATCGAGCCGCCGCAGGGCATGGCCGCCGAGTCATCTTCGGCCGCGATCATCTTGCTGTCCAGCCACTTCGGTTACTCACTGTCCACCACGCACGTGGCGACCGGCTCGATCATCGGCACCGGCCTGGGCAAGAAGGGCGCCCAGGTCCGCTGGGGCGTCGCCGGGCGGATGGTGACCGCCTGGCTGCTCACGCTTCCGGCGGCCGGCGTCGTCGGAGCGGGTGCCTACGCGCTAGCGAACGCTATCGGCGGGACGACCGGCGTGATGATCGAGACCATCATCCTCGTGGCGATCGCAGCCGCGATCTACTGGCGGTCCCGCAAGACCAAGGTCGACCACAGCAACGTCAACTCCGAGTGGACCGGCGGCGTCGCTCCCTCCGAGCCGGTCGGCGCGACCCCAGCGCCCGCTGCCGCCTGACCCGGACCCTCCGAGAACCTGCGAGGTAACACGTGCACCACATACTGGCGGCGGCGCCTGCCGCGCCCATTCCGCCCTGGATCAACCTCTCCGCGCTCTGGCAGATCGTGGTACTCGGCCTGCTCGCCGGTGCCGGACTGCCCGCCCTGTTCGCGATCGGCCTGCGGGCGCTAGCACTGAGCCGCGGTAACGGGCCGGCTACGGGTGTTGACGCGACGGCCGGCGGCTCCTCAGACCAGCTGTTCGGCGGCAACCCGGTCGGCCTCATCGCCGGGGGCATCTGCTTCCTGGTCGTGCTCGGCGCGATCGGCTGGGGCATCTGGCAGATCTGGTACCTCGGCCACCCGCACTAGCCGGCCACTGACACTTGGAGGTCTGACCACATGGCTCTGACCGGAGTACTGAAGTCGATCATTGACTGGCTGCGGGCCGGCTACCCGGAGGGCGTGCCCGAAGGGGACTACCTGCCGTTGTTCGCCCTGCTCGGCAGCCATCTGTCCGACGATGAGATCAACACGATCGCCGACGAACTCACGACCTCGTCTGACCCAGCCACGGGCCAGGCGATCCGCGACGCGCTGGGCAAGGCGAGCGACCGGAATCCGCTCAACGTCGATGTCGCCCGGGTCCGGGCGCGGCTAGCCGAAGGAGGCTGGCCGCTCGCGATGCCGCACGGCCACGCCGGCCACGCCGGCCACGCGGAAACCGTCTCCGACTAAGCAGAACGCACGAGCGGCCGCCGGGATGTTACCCGGCGGGCCGCGCGCGTTCGTAGCGCAGCAGCACCACGCCGTTGCCGAAGGTCCTGGTCTCGGCTAGCTGGAGTTGGACGGGCCCGGGCAGCGAGTAGCCGAACAGGAGGTGACCGCGCCCGAGCAGAATCGGATGCACGTAGATCCGGTACTCATCGATCAGGTCGTACTGCTCGAAGGTCGCCGCCAGGTCAGCCCCGCCGAGGACCAGGTCACCGCCGGCCGTCGCCTGAAGGGCGCGGATCTCGTCGGGATCGACCTCCCGGGAGAGAGTCGCGTTCCAGGCCACCGACTCCAGCGTCCTGGAGAACACGATCTTCGGCATCTCCCGCCAGATCCCGGCGAATTCCACCATGGTCGGCGAGGCCTCCGGGTCCTGGTCGGCGGTCGGCCAGAATCCCGCCATCAACTCGTAGGTGACCCGCCCGTCCAGGAACGCCCCGGCCCGGGCGAGCCACTCGTTGAAGTGCGCGTGCAGTTCCCCATCGACGTTCTGCCAGCTCAACTCGCGATCGGGCCCCTCAAAGAACCCGTCCAGCGACACCGACATCATGAAAATGATCTTCCGCAGGGCTGCCACCTCCGACTTAGCGAGCTACGCGAACGCCGCGATTCCGGTGATGTCCCGGCCGACGATCAGCGTCTGGATCGTCTCGGTTCCCTCGAACGTATGGATTGCCTCCAGATCGGCCATATGCCTGATCACATGATTCTCAAGGAGGATTCCGTTACCGCCCAGCATGTCACGGGCATCGGCGACGAGGGTCCTGGCCTTGCGCGTGTTGTGCATCTTGGCCAGGCCCGCAACCGTCGGCGTGAGCTTGCCCTCGTCGGCAAGCCGGCCGATCTGCAGGCAGTACAGCTGTGCCCACGATGCCCAGTTCGGGCAGGCGCCTGACCAGGTCCCAGGCGATCTCGGCCCGCTCCCAGTACTGCCCGGCGACCGGCACGACCTCGGTATCGACGAACCGGCGCACGGTGACGAACTTGTCCCACTGCTCGTCGGTGAACTGCTCGCGCACCGAGAAGAAGTCAGTGCCGAGCGCCTCGCCAAGGTGCGTAGCTCCAATAGTCATGAGTGTGTCTTCCCGCCCGGTCGACCGGCAATCGCTTCTGAGTCAGCCGCTCTTGGAGCTGGACCACGACCATCACCGCGAACCCGACGAAGAACGTGCCCTCCACCACCGCGCCCAGCTTGTTGATCATGTAGGTCAGGCCGAGGATCGGGTACATGACCGCCGCGCCGATCGCGAGCGCCCGGTAGGCACGAGCCGGTGCGTCGTGCTGGCTCCGGGTCCGGCGGACGGCGAGCAGCAGCGCCAGGGTGATGCCGACGTACTCGATGATGCCGGCCCCGTCGTGCACGTACTGGCTGAGCGGAAGCTGGAAATGCCGTTCGGCATCCAAGCAGGCGATGCTGACCCCGTCCTCGCAGACCTGCGGAAAGAGCCCTCCGATCAGCCCGGAGATCGCGAAGACGATCATGCCAAGCCACTCCCGGCGACCATTGCTGATGCTCGCCAGGCCCGCGAGCGCGAACGCGGCCAGGATCAGCAATCCGGACAGCACGTCGAGGTGCTGCATTACCGTCGCGTAGGGCTGTCCGGTGACCTCGAGATTGCTGAAGAACTCATCGGGTGAACGAAGGAGACCCGGCTTGAAGGGGACGAGCGCCCACCAGTTGTAGGCGATCAGGCCGCCGATCCCTAGAGCCCATGCGAGTGCCCGCCGGCCTTGGGCCAGACTCAGCCGCCTCGCACCGATAGCGACAGCCGCCACGATCATCGCCTGCCCGGATGATCTGTCCGTACACCCTTGCCTCGTCGCCACCACCCACCCTCCCACCCACCCACGCCGAACCGTCGATGTGGAGTCCCCCCTCCGCTAAAATCAACCTTAGCACTATCCGGAGGAATGCCTCCGAATTAATCCGAGCGCCCTGAACGTCCCCTACGATTGATCAATGACGATGCAAGGTCCGTCAGAGCCCCAGGTCAGGACCGGTGAGCGGCGGCTGCGCGCCGACGCTTGCCGCAACCGCGACGCCATCTTGGCCGCCGCCAAGGAAATGTTCGCCGAACACGGCCTGGAAGCCTCCCTGGAGGACATCGCGACCAAGGCCAAGGTCGGTATCGCCACCCTCTACCGCCGGTTCCCGTCCAGGCAGCATCTGGTCGCCGCCGCCCACGTCGAGAAGGTCGCCAAGTACGCCGAGGCGGCCGAGAGCGCGCTGGCGATTTCCGATCCCTGGACGGCATTCACCAGCTACGTGAACACGATCTGCGAGCTCCAGGCCAGCGACCGGGGGCTCGCCGACCTGCTCTCGATGACGCTTCCGGCCGACGAGCACGTGGAGCGGCTGCGGCGGACCGCCCATAGCCACGTCAGTAAGCTCATCGACCGCGCCAAGGCGGCCGGCCAGCTGCGCAAGGACTTCACCAGCGAGGACTTGATCCTGCTGCTGATCGCCAACGCCGCGATCGCCAACGTCACCCGCACGCGAGCACCGGGTGCGTCCCGCCGGCTGGTCGCCCTAGTGCTGGACGCGTTCGGCCGTACCGACGCCCCGGCGCTGCCCGCACCGCCATCGTCGGCCGAGATGGCCAGCGCGATGTGCGGCCTGGCCGACGAGCGCGGCTGCGGCGCCGCTAACCCGCTTCGGCTATCCGCTTCCGCGTTGCCGTGACCTGGACCGGGTGGGCGAGGGTCTGGTAGACGACGCAGTACCGCTCGGTCAGTGCCAGCAGCGTGTCGAGTTGGTCCGCGGTGGCCTGGGTGTCCAGCCGGAACTCCAGCCGGATGTCGGTGAATCCGACCGGCGCGTCCTTGGCCACGGCGAGCGTTCCGCGGAAGTCGAGATCCCCCTCGGCGTGCACGGTGCCGCCCGCGATCGGGATGTCCAGCGAGGTGGCAACCGCGCGGAGCGTCACGCCTGCGCAGGCAACCAGGGCCTGCAGGAGCATGTCTCCCGAGCACGCGAGCGTGCCGTCGCCGCCGGTGGCCGGATGCAGGCCGGCCGCGACTAGCGCCTGCCCGGTCGCCACCGAGCAACTGACGCTCTCCTCGCCCAGTTGCCCGTTGGCGCTCAGCGTGATCACGGCGCGCTGCGGGTCTTCCCGATAGCTGTCCTTCAGTGGCTGCTGCGCCGCGCGCAACGTCGCGCGATCGATTCCCCCAGTCATCCCTGCAGGATAGACCGGACTTAGTTAGCGGCGAAGAGGGCCGACGCGTCGGCTACGGTCTCGACCAGGTCGAAGGTCGCGAGCCCGTCGACCGCGGTGAAGGCGACCGAGTCGTCGCCCAGCCGCCACGCCTTGGCCCGGGCGAGCAGTTCGGCGAAGGCCGGAAAGTGGTGGGCCGTGTAGTCGGCCGAATCGGTCTTGGCGAGCAGGCCGCCGGTCGCGATCGTGTAGTGCAGCCGGCCAGGACCCAGCAGCCCGAACGCCGTGCCCTCTGACAGGCTCGGCGCGCTCGCATCACGCTTGCCGAGCACGGCCCGCCCCTGCGCTGCCCACGGCCGCCAGTACGACTCGAAATTTCCGAGATTCCACTCGCGCAGCCACGCCGGATGGGGCCCGGCCCCCAACTCCGCCGCCGGCTTGCCGCGCACGGTTACGCCGCACCGATCAAGAGTCGCCCAGAGCACCGGATCTGGAAAATAACCATTAGGAGAAAATATTGCGTTCGTTGAATGCGGCAGGCCGGCACTACCGGCTACGGGAACCCGCCCCACCTCGCCGAAGTCGATGTAGATCGCATCCAGGCACGGCCGCTTAGCCAGCCCGGCGTGCACCCCGGCCAGAACCTCGATGTCGGCGTCGACCAGCTTTCGCGTCGTCACGCTCAGAACGTCCAGGTCACTACGCCCCGGGCGCCAGTCACCGAGTGCGATCGAACCCGTCAAGTAGATGCCGTCGCAGACACCCGGGAGAGCTTCGTCCAGCTTAGCCAGATAGCTATCGATTGCATTTCGCGCCTCAGCAGGAATGGCTGCGCTCATTCGCCCGACGATACCGGGCTGGCTCCATCTCGACTGCACATCAATCAGATGCCGCGTGGACATGGCCCCCGTTCACTGTCACGACGTCTCCCGGCACCTACCCCGAGAAGGAGGACGGATTCTTGGAACTCATCGGAAGCCACGATGCCAGGTACGACGAGGCCAGGGCGGTCTTCAACGCGATGATCGACCGGCGGCCCGCTGTGATCGCCAAGTGCGCCACGCCTGCCGATGTCGCGGCTGCACTCGAACTAGCGGACCGGGAAGACTACGCGATCGCCGTCAGGGCGGGCGGCCACTCGGTCGCGGGCATGTCAGTGAACGACGGCGGGATGGTCATCGACGTACGCCCGATGAAGACGGTCACCATCGACCCAGAGAACAGGACCGCGAAGGTCGGCGCGGGAGTGACCTGGGCCGAGTTCGACCGGGCGGCCCAGGAGCACGGGCTCGCGACGACCGGCGGTCGGGTATCGACCACCGGCGTAGCCGGTTTCACGCTCGGCGGCGGCTCCGGGTGGGCCGAGCGGAAGTTCGGTCTAGCGTGCGACAACCTCATCTCCGTCGACCTGGTGACGGCCGACGGCCGCCAGATCACCGCGAGCCGGACCGAGCACCCCGAGCTGTTCTGGGCGCTGCACGGAGGCGGCGGCAACTTCGGCGTCGCTACGACGTTCGAGTTCCAGCTCTACCCGCTCGGGCCGACGGTACTGGCCGGGTTGCTCGCCTGGCCGGTTAACCAGGGACGTGAGGTATCCAGGGTCTATCGTGACCTGGCCTACGACTCCCCCGAAGAACTCGGTTCCGCCCTGGTGTTCGTGAACGGCCCGCCGGAGGAGTTCGTGCCCGAACACCTCCGCGGCGCCCCGATCGCCGCGATAGCGCTGATGTGGACGGGCGATCCGAACGAGGGCCAGGACTTCGTCAAGCCGTTCGTCGACCTGGACCCGGACGCGAACCTCGTCATGCCGATGCCGTACACGGACTTTCAGAAGATGATCGACGAGCCGCCGGGGCTGCGGCACTACTGGAGCGCCGACTACTACGACTACTTCCCCGACGAGGCACTCGACATCTTCGTGAAGTACGGCGCCGAGCGCCGCTCGCCGCTGACCGAGCAGATCCTGTTCCCGTGGGGCGGCGCGGTGGCGCGGGCCGGCGACGACGGCAGCACCCCGATGGCCAACCGGTCGGCTAAGTGGATTACCCACCCGTTCGCGGTCTGGGAGAACTCGGAGGACAACGAGGTCAACATCGACTGGACGCGTCGCTTCCGCGCGGACATCAACCGCTACACCAACGGCGGCATCTACCTGAACTTCATCGGCGACGAAGGCCAGGACAGGGTGCGGGCCGCCTTCGGCCCGGCCAACTACGACCGCCTGGCCGCGGTCAAGGCCGAGTACGACCCGAACAACACCTTCAAGGCCAACCAGAACATCAAGCCCGCTAGATAAGCGGCCTCGGCCTCATAGCCCGGCCTCGTAAAGTTGGACGGTGTCCCGCACCGTCCTGCCTGATCCCGCGCTCGTCGTGCTGGCGGGTGCATCCGGGTCGGGGAAGTCGACATGGGCGGCGGCTCGATATCGGGCGTCCGAGGTGGTGTCGTCCGATCAGCTGCGCGGGGTCGTCGGCAGTGGCGAGCACGACCTCGATGCCTCGGTCGACGCGTTCGCGGTGCTCGATCAGATCGTCGCGGCCCGGCTGCGGCGAGGCCTGACGACGGTGGTCGACACCCTAGGGTTCGACGCCGACCGGCGGGTCAGGCAGCTCGACCTGGCCCGTCGGGCCGGACTGCCCGCCGTGGCGGTGGTGTTCCGCACCGATGCGGCGGAGTGCCGCCGCCGGAATCGGCTCCGGTCGCGGCCGGTACCGGCCAATGTGCTCGACAACCAGCTGCGCCGGATGCCTGAGCTGACTGATCAGCTCGCGGCCGAGGGCTGGACCGTCATCGATGCGGCGCCGGACGTGATCGTCGAGCCGTCGCACAGCGCTGGAAGCCAGGTCGCCGCCGCCTCGCAGGTCGACCAGCCCACCGAGCTGAGCCTGATGCTCCAGATCTCCAGGTTTCCCTGGGGCGAAGACCCGGCCGGATGGCTCGGTTCGGTCGTCTCGGCGGCGCGCGAGGCCGGACTGTCCGGTATTGCGCTCATGGACCACCTGATCCAGATCCCGCAGGTCGGCCGGGCCTGGGAGCCGATCCCCGAACCGTGGGTGACGCTCGGCGTGCTGGCCGGGCTGACCGCCGGATCCGATCTTCGCCTGGGTACGCTGGTGACGCCGGTGACCTACCGGGCCCCGGGGCTGTTGGCCAAGATGGTGGCAACGCTGGACGCGCTGAGCAACGGACGGGTGTTCTGCGGGCTCGGTGCCGGCTGGTGGGATCGCGAGCACGCCGGGTTCGGCCTGGAGTTTCCGCCCGCCGGGCAGCGACTGGACGCACTTGAGCTCACGATCGAGACGATGCGGGCCCTGTGGGCACCGGGGACCAAGGCCTATGAGGGTGATCGCGTCAAGCTGCCGGAGACCACCTGTTACCCGAGGCCGGCCGGCTCGATCCCGGTGATCGTCGGCGGTTCCGGCGACCGGACGCTCGAGATCGCCGCCCGGCTCGCCGATGGCTGCAACATCCCGGCCAGGCTGGACTTGCTCGACGCCAAGCTGCCCAAGCTGCGATCGGCCTGCGAGCAGGCGGGCCGCGACCCGATCCAGGTCACGGTGCTGGACCTGCCGGTGATCGGCCGGGACCGCGAAGAGACCGGAGCGCTCGTCGAGCGGTTGCGCGGGCGGACCTCGGCGGCCGCGTTCGCCCGCGCCCACCACGCCGGGACGGCGGTCGATCACATCGGCCGCTATCGGCTCCTGGCCGAACGCGGTGTGAGCACCGTGTTCGTCTCGCTGCCCGACCTGGCGGGACCGGAGGAAGTACTGAAACTAGCTCCGGTCGCCGCCGCCTTCGCCTGAGGTCAGCCGGTAAACGGCTCAAGCAGGTGGCTGAACGTCCAAGGCGCCTGCTTAATGCCAGAACACGTGTTGCTGTCGATAGCACCAGGGCAGCCGCCGTTGTCGCGCTGCAGTGCCCAGATCGACAGGAAGTCCATCCCCTTCGAGCGAGCGAACTTCATGATGGCCCCGGCGTCGGCCGGGCTGGTGATCTCGGTCTTGCCCGGGTAGTCATCGATCCCCGGCAGCATGGTGAAGCCGAGCCGCCGCCAGAGACTGGCGCTGCCGGGGTACACGTGAGCGAGCTGACGGTGCACGGTGTTGGCCGCCTTGATCGCGTCTGCGCGCATGTTCAGCGGGTGCTTCTCCTTGCCCAGGTAATAGTCGAAGACCATCAGGTTGATGGAGTCGACCCTGGTGTGGTTCTTGACCGCGTTCCGCAGGATGTTCAGCGTAGGCTGGTCGAACCCGGTCGGTTCGACGCCCAGGGTGAACTGGATCCACAGCGGAATCCCGCGCTTCTTCGCCCAGGCCTCAAGCATGGCGATCGCCTTGTTGCGCCGGTCGATGCCAGCGGTGTTGGTCACCGAGTTGTCCTCGATGTCCATGTCCAGCCGGTGCAGGTTGTAGGTCCGCACCAGTTGCTCATAAGCGGCGGCGATGGCCGGCACGCCGTGGCAGGCATCGGCGATCTCCGTCCCGCCGTGGTCGGCGCTGAACCCGCCGAACGACACGATCGCGTCCCCGTGCACCGACCGCAGGTGCCGGATCCCCGACCGGTAGGCACCCTTGCTGACCGGCTGATTCTTCTCTCCGTTCCAAGTCAGCGTGCACGCGGCCGAACCCTTCTTGGTGGCCGCCTGCACGAACGCCATCGTGACGAACCGGACGCCCGACTGACTGCTGATCGACGCGAGGCTGCCGGACAGATAGGCCTCGAAATAGGGCGCGTACACCCGCGCGGGCGGCACCGAACTCCTCGGCGCGGCCGACGCGGCACCGAGCCCGCCAGCCAGCCCGCTCACCAGCAACGCGCCAGCGTTAACCGCCGCCCACAGATACCTGCTTCGGGGTCTCACGGAATGTCTCCTTCCATCCCCCGCCAGCCAACGATCCACACGAACGCACCCAACCAGCACCACCCGACACCGGCACCGCCGGACATCAACACCGCTGCCCAAACGACCGCACCTGAAATAGTTTGTATACTTTCCAAACAAAATTGGTCAACCCTTCCCGGGACAGTGCGGACCCGAGGACCGAAGACCACAGGGACCCGAGGACCGAAGAGCGCAGGGACCCGAGGACCGCCTGATAATCCAGCCGACCCGCTCGCACTTAGCCCGAGTTAGGGGGAACCCGGCGGCCGGGGCAGAGGGACTGGAGCAGTCGGTGGGGCTTATGTGACCGGCCGGGTTTGGGAAAGCGGTCCGGAGCGGCAGATCGGAGCGCGCACCGGGGTTGGGCCAGCTAGTAACCGGCCGCGCAGAGCTGACCCAAACCTCCGACGCGCGGTGTCAGGCGGCCAACGACGCGGTGCTGGGCGGCGAATGCCCTAGTGCGGGAGTTTCTTGGCGTGGTGGATGCGGGCGGGGGCGGTTACCTGGTTGCTCGCCGATTCGGCGTGGGCCTGGCTTTCGGGGAGGAGTACGCGGTAAGTCACCGGGATCTTGCGGAGCGGGATCGTGAAGACCGTCTGACCGTCCTTGTGCAGCCGGTGCAGGTGAACCACCTGCCAACTGCCGCCGACGTTGGCTTCCAGTTCCACTGCCTCGCCGGGCTGCGCGAGCGGGCTCGAGGCGACCAGTAGGTCCTGCTTCGGCCGCGCACCCGATTGCAGGCTGGCCGTGATCGGCAGCACGACGACTACCTGGACTCGACCGCTGGTCGCCCCGCTGGGGTCGGTGACGCGGAACAACGCGTTCGTGGTCACGTCAGAGACGTGGAAGTTGGCCTGGCCGTGGACGTCGGTGGCCACCTGCCCCACGACCTGCCAGCCTCCTTTGGCGGGCCCGCCGGAGCCGCCGGCTTGGCCGGTTCGGCCGGTTGCTTTTTCGAGCAGGCTTAGCTGGATCCCGGCGCCCGGCTGGCCGTGCCTGGTCAGCGAGGCCGTGATCTGCACGCTCTGTCCGGCGGTGATCTCTTGCTGCTGGGCCGCGATCGCGATCTTCACGGGTCCTGACCGGTGGCCGGGCGAACTCGGGTGCGGCGACGGCGAGTGCGAATGCGATTTCTTCTTCGGCTTCGGCGACTTGGGGTGGTGTGGCGATGCCGAGCCTGGCGCCGATGGCGATGGTGAGGTGGCCGGGCCGGAGTGATTCACCGTGTGCGGGCCGGCTGGCGGGGTGTTCGTGAGGCGGGGCTGCCGGTTCGGCGCGTCGGGGACGCCGGCGAAGCCGAGGATCTGGAAAGCGACCCGTTGCAGCGGGGCCGGGAGCACGGCCGCATAGCCCGCGGCGGCGAATCCGCCCGCGATAGCGAGGAACATCGCGGCCGCCACCAGCCGGCCTCCGACCCGCGCCTTCTTGGCCGGAGCGCTCGGGCCCTTCTTTCGAGCCGAGGCGGCCGACGCTGGCCGGCGCGGCGCTGAGCCAGCCGAGCGTCGACGAGATCCAGCCGGACGCCGGGTCGGCTTGCCGGTTGCCGACCCGAGTACCTGTGTCTGAGCGGCGGTCGCCGCCCCGGCATTGACCTGCGTCGCAGCCTGGGCCGTCGCAGCCTGGGCCGTCGCCGTCTGAACAGCCGCAGTCTGCTCGGCCCGCACTGCCCTAAACATCGACAGCGCCGCCTGCTCACCGGCGTGCTCGCTATCGACGGGCGGGCTGGTCAAATCACTGAACAGCTGACCCAGTCCAGGGTGCTGTGCCTCAAACTCCGAAGTCCCGAGGTCATCGAGTGGATCCCTTATCAAAGGTCCACCTCCTCGGACTCGCAAGGGCCTGAACATTAGGATCGTCGGCCAGGGTCCGCAGTCCCCGGTGCAGCGCCACTCGCACGGCGCCAGGGGATTTGCCGAGGATGCCGGCCACCGCCGACGTATCCAGGCCAGCCAGCACCCGGAGCGCGACCGCTTCGGCCTGCTCTACGGGTAGTGCGGCCAGCAATCTGACCGCCTTGCGTACCGACAACGAGTGGAGCACCTGATCCTCGACCAAGTCATCATCGGCTAGAGCGGATATGGTCTCGGGCATCGGAACGGTCGGCCGGCGCTTGCGCGCCCTGGCGTCGTCGATCGCCCGGTGCCGTCCGACGGTGAACAGCCAGCGCCTGAAATCCTCGTCGCCGCCCTGAAACTTGGGCAGGTCGCGCACTACCTGCAGCCAGGTCTCGCTGGCGACATCGTCGGCGTCAGTGCAGTTCAGGACGCGCAGGTAGCGCAGCAGCCGAGGCTGGAGTTGCTGCCACAACTCCAGGAAACCCGCTTCTTCACCCGACTGGGCGCGGGCTAGCGCGCCACCCAAGTCGTCAGTCCATGTCACCATCGCGCCTGCTAGGGTCGCATGCCGACGGGTCTGCGCGGGCCGCCTTAGGAGAGTAAGGCAGTCTGCGATCCCGCCGGCCTGCGACCTTCCGCGACTGCTTAGGCCTTCGGCGCCTTCAGCACGATGACGGCACTGCGGCTGTGCCGGAAGTTAGCCGTGCCCTTGAAGACCAGCACATACGCGGTCCTCGTGGTGGGCGTGACCGTGAACTTCACCAGGCCGTTCTTGTCGGTCTTGGCGGTGGCCACGACGGCGAACTTCGTCTTGTGGGTCCGGCTCTCCAGAACGATGGTCTTGCCAACGATCCGGTGCCGGGCCGCCAGCAGCAGGCCGACAATGTTGTCCGACTTGTGGCCGGTGCCCTTGACCGCGTGCGACCGGACGAACAGGTGCGTCGCGATCTTGTGATGCGGGTGATGATGGCGAACGGCTGCGCTGGCCGTAGCCGGCGCCAGCGCGCCGGCCAGGGCCAGGCCCGCTACCGCGGCGGCCGAGCCGAATCGCGCTAGCACTGACACTCGGGATGAGCGCATGAGTCTCCTTCGGTGAGGCCTCGGCTTCCTGAGGCGATCATTCGAACACTTACTAGAGCGATCCGACCCCCTCTGGGCGTTACTGACCGACAAAGGACTAACCAGGATCGCTAGCGCAGAGCCCCCGATCTGGGCAACAATCGAGCCACGCCGCTGGCCTTCGAAGGGCATGCCGATGAGCCGTCCGTCGCTTTCTCGCCGCCTCGCCACCGCAGCCGCGACCGGCTGCCTGATGTTCGCGGGCACGGTCGCCGGCCCCGCCGCGGTCAGCCAGGCCGGCACCCACCGGTCGTCCGCCCCAGGGCTAGGCCACTGGACCGAGCTGGGCCTGTCGCAGAGCGCACCGCCTGAGCTCTGGCTCGGCCCTGATCATCGGGGCTGGGTCGTCTGGGCCGCGGCCACTACCCATCAGTACCGGCTGGCTATGGTCTCCGCCACCGGCAAGGTCGGCAAGCCGTCCACGATCACCAAGGGCTGGTCGGGCGTGATCGCCCAGCCGACGCTGGTGTCGAACGGCAAGTCACCACTGCTCATCTTCTCCGGTCAGAAAGGCAGCTCAGGCGGGCTGTCGGCGGGCTGCGCGGTCGGAGCCACGCCGGCCAGCCCGCAATGGCACGTGCAGAGCTGGTCGCTGTCGAATAACTGCGTGTTCTCCAATGTCGGCTTCGGCGACGCGGCCGAGAACAAATCAGGCCAGCTGGCCGCTGGCTGGTTCGGCGGCCCAGGCGTGGAATACCGGATCGGCATCTCCCCTACGATCCCGGCCACCGGCAAAGACAGCGGGATCACGCTCACCTTGTCCCACGGCGACGCGGTGGCCATGGCGAACAACACGGCCGGCAACGGCCATTACTACCTGGCTTTCTACCGGTTCTTTTCCAAGAACGCCGCTAAAGACGGCGTCTACGTCAAAGACCTGACCGCCAACGGAGCACCGCTCAAGGCACCACTGACTGGCACCGTGATGTCGACCTACCAGATCCGGCCGCAGCGGGTGCCGATGGCCAGTCCGAACGCTCATGGCGGCGGCGTCTACCTCGCCTATTGCAAGAACAAGGCCAACTGCCCCACCTACCTTTTGTGGAAGGCCGGCGCGAAGAAGGCGATCACCGTGCCGCACACGAAACTGGCACTCGGCCTGGCCATGTCGGACGGTCCTGATGGCCGGCTTTGGCTGGCCTGGTACAACGAGCAGCAGAACCGGGTCATCGTCATGCGGACCAACAAGGCCGACAACCGATTCGGCCCGGCGAGGTCGGTGCCCGTGCCCTGTGACCAGGACGGTAACACCCATCTTGCGCTGACCAGCGGCAACTCCGGCCGCCTAGACGTCGGCCTGGAGTGCCTGTCAGCCAAGCAGACCAAGCCGACCGTCTTCGTCACCCAGTCCGAAGCCAGCCTGTCGATCAGCGCCAAGCCCGGCAAGATCACGAACACGCACTCGAACAAGGTCACGTTCACGGTCAATGACGCCGGCGACCCGGTCGCGGGCGCCAAGGTCAAGATCGCCGGCAAGACGCTGACCACCAGCAAGAAGGGCACGGTCAGCTTCACGTTCGCCAAGGGCGCCAAGCCAGGCACCTACACCGCGACCGCCTCGGCGACCGACTACTTCAGCGGCACCACCACGGTCAAGGTCAGCAGCTAAGCAGGAGAGGCACCCATCACCACCGTGGCCCCCAGTTCCTCCGAGCTAACGACCTGCGGACGCAGCCCCGCCGAGGCAAACGCTGCCTCGGCGCCGGCCGCCTGCCGCTCGCTGGTCTCGAT
The DNA here is from genome assembly GCA_035606435.1 of Streptosporangiaceae bacterium. Classification (GTDB taxonomy): domain Bacteria; phylum Actinomycetota; class Actinomycetes; order Streptosporangiales; family Streptosporangiaceae; genus Chersky-822. Next base: position 37,260 of record DATNFM010000251.1, read on the forward strand.
AAGCAAGTGGCCGCCGGGCACTAGCCACTCAGACGCACCGTCCGCCGCCCGACGCAGCACGTCGAGCCCATCGGCGCCGCCATCCAGCGCCACCTCAGCCTCATGCAACCGAGCCTCGGCCGGCAGCAACGGCACCTCATCCGTCGGCACGTAAGGCACGTTCGCCAGCAACACATCGACCCGTCCGCGCAGGGACGCGGGCAACGGCTCGTACAAGTCCCCGAGATACACGCGAGCGCCAACGCCAGCACCGGCCGCAGCCACATTGCGCGAAGCGCACCTCACCGCCGCCGGATCGACGTCGGTGAGGTGCAACTCCCCCAGTTCCACCGACGCGGCCAGTGCCAGCCCCAGCGCCCCAGAACCGCAGCACAGGTCAACGGCGATCCCGCGCCGGGGCGTCACCCCCACCGCTTGCCACACCAGGAACTCGCTGCGCCGCCGGGGCACGAACACCCAGGGATCCACCTGCACCCGCAGCCCGCAGAACTCCGCGAATCCCACCACCTGCTCAAGCGGCAGCCCGTCGACCCGCCGCTGGACCATCTCCTCGAGCTCGGCCGCACCACGAGCCGCCGAGATCAGCACTCGCGCCTCGTCCTCCGCGAACACGCACCCAGCGGCTCTGAGCCGTGCGGCCACCTCGGCGATCACCCGGTAGCAGCCCGCGCGGTATGCAGCATCAGCATCATCGTCGTCACCGGCCCGACCCCGCCGGGCACCGGCGTCAGCGCCGAAGCCGCCCCGGCCTCATCCGCCACCACGTCCCCGACGAACCCGCCGTCGTCGACCGGATTGGTGCCCACGTCAATCACGACGGCCCCGGGCTTAATGAACGAGGCCCCGATAAACCCGGCCCGCCCGACCGCGGCCACCAGTACGTCGGCACCAGCACACACCGAAGCCAGGTCAGCCGTCCGCGAATGACACACGGTCACGGTCGCGTCCTGCGCAAGCAGCAGCAACGCGGCCGGCTTGCCTACCACAATCGAGCGCCCGACCACCACGGCCCGCGCCCCGGTAAGCCGCACCTGCTCCCGCTGCAGGATCTCCAGCACGGCGGCCGCCGTAGCGGGCGCAAAAGCCCGCAGACCCGCCGCCAGCCGCCCGAGGCTGACCGGATTGGCACCGTCCACGTCCTTGCCGGGCGCGATATGCGAGCCAACCTCAGCCAGTCGCAGCCCATCAGGCAACGGCGTCTGGCAGATAATCCCGTCCACATCCGGATCGCCCGACAGGACATCAAGCCGCCGCGCGATCGCGGACGCGCCCTCGGAAAACAGCTCATCGACCTGGCAGCCAATCCCGACCTTGCCGGCCGTCCGCTGAATCGACCGCACGTACCACGCGGCCGCCTCATCATCAGATGGCAGCACCACCGCCAGCCGAGGCGGCCGGGCGGCGCGAGCCGCGATCGCGCGAACCTCGTCGGCGATCTCCCCCGCGATGGCCCGCCCGTCGATCAGCCGCGTCATTCAGATCCGCCAATACGGTGCCGGACCGCCGCCACGACTCGATCGGCCACCGCCGATGCCGGAGCCAGCCGGTCAAGGTCTCCCCGCAGAGCGGCTCGAGCGGAGGCATCGCTCATCGCGGCCAGATTGATCTCCACGTTGATCACGGCCGAGTCCAGCGCCGCCCGCCCAGCCGACGCCGCGACCGCCACGTCAGAGATCACGTTCACGTTCGCCCCGGCCAGGATCCGGTCGGAAAGCCCGATCACCTCGGCCGCAACCGCCGCGACCCGCAGCGGCACGTCCGCCGCCTCGATCAAGGCGCCCTGAATAGCCCGGGCCCGCGCCGCCTTCTCCTGCGCCGATTCCTTAGGCAGCCGGTACGCCTGCGACACCGCCCCGAACGCCGCCGCGTCCGCCGCGGCCAGCTGCCCGGCCGACAACCGCAACTCGGTCGCCGTGATCAGCGCGGCCCGCATGGCTTCCTCATGCTCGGCGTACCGGGGCTTGCCGATGGTCAGATTGCACACCATCTCGATGAGCCCCGCACCAACCGCCGCCACCATGGCCGCCGCCGCACCGCCGCCAGGCGCCGGAGCCGCCGACGCGAGCTCATCGAGCCAGCTTCCAATTTCCTGATCAAGCACGGTGCAATCTAAGCACGGGGCCCAAATCTAAGCCCGACTCACAGCCCAAGCAGCCGCACAGGGTTCTCCCAACACACCGCCCGCAGCCATTCGTCCCCTAGATCGAGCTTCGCCAGCCCGCGCAACTGCGTCACATAGGGATACGGAATCGAGGGAAAGTCGCTCCCCAGCAGGATCCGGTCCCCCAGGTCCGCCAGCGCAGGCATCATCTCCGCCGGGAACAGGGCGATGTCATCCCAGAAGTCCGTGAACACCATCGTGGTGTCCAGATGCACCCGCGGGTACCGGGAGACCAGATCAAGAAACTCGCCGAACTCCGGCGCCCCCATGTGCGCCACGATCAGCGTCAGCCCCGGATGCCGCGCCAGTACCTCAGAGATCGGACCTGGCCCAGTAAAAGCCCCGGGCATCGGCCCCGATCCGCAGTGGATGATCAGCGGCACCCCGGATTCCGCGAGCGCCGCCCACACCGGCTCGAGCAGCGGATCGCGCGGGTCGTATCCCCCGACCTGCACATGCGCCTTGAACAGCCGCGCCCCCGCCTCGATCGCCTCGGCCACATACCGGCCAGCCGAAGGCTCGGGGAAGAACGTCGCGCTCTGCAGCGCATCTGGCGTCCGCGCCGCGAACTCGACCGACCAGGTGTTCAGCCACTCCGCCATGTCCGGCTTGTGCGGATAGGCCAGCGCGCCGAACCGCCGCAGCCCGAAGGCTCGCAGCAGCCCCACCAGGTCGCCTTCGGCCAGCCGGTACACGATCGGCCAGGCCCGCCCCTCACCCGCCTGGTCGAAGTAGTCCCAGACCTTGGCCTGGACGTTCGGCGGCATGAAGTGGACATGGACGTCGACTAGCCCCGGCAGCCCCAGCCCCTGCCAGAACGCGTTGACCTCGCCGATCTCCGCCTCGTTCTCACCCGTCACGGTCCCCAGTCTGACATGCCCGGAATCGGGGCATTGACCGCGCATCAGCGACTCGATAACGTCCGCTAGAACCTGTTCCACTTTCTGGCCAGGGTTCACCTCAGGGAGGCCGCATGACCGCTCCGGAAGACCGCGCACCCGGCGAGAAGGTCAAGATGACGGTCAGCGAGCGCGACCCGGAGACAATGGCCGCCGCGCTCGGCACCTGGCTGGCCGGTCGCCTCGGCACGGAGCCGCAGATAAGCGGTGTGCGGATGCCGGAATTCGGCGGGCTCTCCAGTACTTCGGTCCTGTTCGAAGCGCGGTGGACTTCAAAAGATCAAGGCCTTTCAGGAGAAACGCATTGCGAGGGCTCGTTTGTAGCTCGGATGGCACCTGAAGCGGGCGCGGTTCCCGTGTTCCCCACCTACGACCTGCCCGGCCAGTATGACCTGATCAGTGCGGTGGCCCAGCACAGTTCGATCCCCGTCCCCAGGCTGCGCTGGAACGAACCGGGCGGCGGCCCGCTCGGCACCCCGTTCTTCGTGATGGATCAGGTAGCCGGACGCGTGCCCCTGGACAACCCGCCCTACGTCTTCGGCGGCTGGTTGTACGACTCGACCCCCGGGCAGCGCGCCGACCTGCAGCGCGACAGTGTCGCGATCCTGGCCCAACTGCACGCGATCGAGAACCCGGCGACCGCCTTCGGCTGGCTGGTCCCGGCGGGTGACGCACTCCGTGCGCACGTAGAAGGCCAGCGCCGGTACTACCAGTGGGGCCTGCTCGATGACGGCTTCACGATCCCGATCATCGAGCGCAGCTTCGCCTGGCTGGAGGAACACTGGCCCGCGGACCCCGGCCCTGACGTGCTGTCCTGGGGAGACGCGCGGATCGGCAACATCATCTACGACGAGTTCACCCCGGCCGCGGTGCTCGACTGGGAGATGGCCGGATTCGGGCCGCGCGAGATCGATCTCAGCTGGTTTATCTTCCTGCACCGATTTTTCCAGGACATCGCCGAGTTCTTCGAGCACCCCGGCATCCCGGATTTCCTGAAGCGCTCGGAAGTCGAGGCCGCCTACGCCGAGTTCTCCGGCTACCAGCCCCGCGACATGGACTTCTACCTCACCTACGCCGCGCTGCGGCACGCCATAGTGATGGCCAGGATCAAGCGCCGGATGATTCATTTCGGCGAAGACCAAGTACCCGACGAGATCGACGACTACGTCCTGCACCGGCCGAGCCTGGAAAAGATGCTCGACGGCACCTACAGATGGGATTGAAACCCTTCCGACGCGACAACCCCAACCGACGGGAAAGAAATAGTGCCAATCGCGCTCGACGAGTATCCGATCCACCAAGCCGCGCTGCCGATGAACCGGGTCACCCACAGCGACCGCAACTTCTATGACCGCTGCTACCTGAACGCCCATGATCGCTCCGGGGAGATCTTCCTGGTCACCGGGCTCGGCGTGTACCCGAACCTGGGCGTCATCGACGCCTACGCCGCCGTACGGGTGGGGACGCGCATCTACAGCACCAAGTTCTCCGATGCGCTCGCCGAACGCAGCCTGGACCAGAAGGTCGGCGGCTACCAGATCGACGTCGTCGAGCCGCTGTCCAAGCTCCGGTTGCAGTGCGCATCCCCTGACGGCAGCCTGGACTTCGACCTGCGCTGGACGGGCTCGTTCGACGCCGTCCAGGAGGACCCGCATCTGCTGCTCGGCGGCAACAACCGCCCGGTGCTCGACGCGTCCCGGTTCTCTCAACTCGGGGCCTGGAACGGCGACCTCCGGGTCGGCGGCCGCAGCTACACGGTGAGCGACGACAAATGGTCAGGGGCCAGGGACCGGTCCTGGGGCATCAGGCCCGTCGGCGAGTCCGAGCCGGCCGGACGGCCATCGGATGACCCCGACTTCGGGTTCTGGTGGGTGTACATGCCGCTGCGCTTCGAGTCGTGCTCGCTGATCCTGATTCTCCAGGAGAACCCGGACGGCTACCGGACGCTGAACACGGCCAAGCGGGTCTGGCCGGACGGCCGGATCGAGCAGCTTGGCTGGCCGAGGATCGAGATCAGCTACAAGCCTGGCACCCGCCATCCGCAGTCGGCGACGCTGGCTCTGACCGACCAGTTGGGACAGCCGGTCAAGCTGGAAGTAGAGACGCTGACCTCGATCCCGCTGCACGTCGGCGCTGGCTACAACGGCGACCCGGACTGGTCACACGGCCGCTGGATGGGCCCGGACTGGTCCGCCGCTCACCTCTACGACCTGACCGACCCGGCCGTGACCGGCCGGGTTCCTTACGGGGTGATCGACCACCTGGCCCGCGCCGTGCTGGACGGCGAGGAGGGCTGGGGCATGTTCGAGCACGCGAGCATCGGCCGGCATGACCCCTCCGGCTTTGCTGACTTCGGAGCCGTAGCGGGATAACCTGGCGCTAATGACTCACCTAGAGCTTGAGGATCTGCTCTCCGCGGCCAACGACCTGCCTGTCAGCGATCTGGACCATCTGGCGGGCTGCGGGCACTGCCAGGCCGAGGTCGAGCGGTGGCAGTTCGCGGCCGAAGGCCTGCCGACCCCGACGCTCGTGAGGCGACGCCTGCCGGTCAAGATCGCCAGCATTGTGGTGGCCTTGCTGATGCTCATCAGCCTGAGCCCGGAGTTCATCGCTTTGATCAGATAAGCGAGCTGCGAGCCAATAGCATTGTCGCCCATGCGACTCGTCCGGATATCTGCGGCAATAGCGGTCGGCCTAATGCTGGCGACGACGACCGGGGCGCAAGCCGCCCCCTCTCACGCACTCAAGCCGATCGGACCGAAGTTCTTCAATACGATTCCGCCGGGCAAGAAACTGCCGTCCGGCGCGCAGTGCGCCAAGTGGGTGCGGTCCCGCCCGATCAAGGAGAACAAGGGCGTCAACCGCAAGTTCAACCACACTAGGGGCCAGCACATCAGCAATAACTTCTTCAGCGGCGACAAACCGCAGGCCAACAAGCTCATCGCGCCCCGGGTCAACGGCAACTTCACCGGCACCACGGCGCAGATCCTGCGCTGGGCCGCCTGCAAGTGGGGCATCAACCAGAACATCGTGTTCGCCCAGGCGGCGGTCGAGAGCTGGTGGCGGCAGACCACCAAGGGCGACTGGGAGACCAACGGCTGCCCGCCCGGTCACGGTCCCGGGGTGGACGGCAAGGCCGGGCAGTGCCCGCAGAGCTGGGGCATCCTGCAGAACCGGTACCCGTTCGAGCGGTCGAGCTGGCCCGGGATCATGAAATCTACCGCGATGAACGCCGACCTGGCCTACGGCATCTGGCGTACCTGTTTCGACGGCTACGAGACCTGGCTGAACACGGTCGGGCACGGCTACAAGGCCGGCGACGCCTGGGGCTGCGTCGGCCGCTGGTTCGCGGGCCGGTGGCACACCCAGCCCGCCCAGCAGTACATCGCGTTCGTCAGGAAGTACCTGAAGGAAAAGATCTGGACGACGCCAGACTTCCAGCAGCCGTAAAGCGCCTGACCGGTTCCCGGCCCGCCGGCTGCTTAGGCCGACGCCTCGGCTTGACCGGCGGGATCGGGCGCTCCTCGGGCTGGCCGGAGTCGACCTTGACGGTTTCGCCGTGGTGGTAAATGGTGACCGGGTCCCCGCTGGTCAGCTCGTACCGAGCCGAGTCGCGGGAGATCTGAACGCAGAGCCTGCTGCCCTTGATCAGCACGCGGAACGTCAGCTTGGCCAGCCCGTGCGGCAATTGCGGCGCGAAGCAGAGCCGGCCGTCCTCGTGCCGGAGGCCGCCGAAGCCGCAGACCAGCGCTAGCCAGGCGCCGGCTAGCGAGGCCATGTGGACGCCATCGCGGGTGTTGTGCTCTAGGTCGTGCAGGTCCATCAGCGCGGCTTCTCCCAGGTAGTCATAGGCCAGGTCGAGGTGACCGACCTCGGCCGCGATGATCGCCTGGGTGGACGCCGACAGCGAGGAGTCGCGCACGGTGATCGGCTCGTAGTACTCGAAGTTCCGCGCCTTCTGCTCGGGAGTGAACTCACCTCCGCACAGGAACATGGCGAGCACCAGATCGGCCTGCTTGACCACCTGCTTGCGATACAGGTCGAAGTAGGTGAAGTTCAGCAGCAGCGGGTACTGCTCGGGCTTGGTGGCGGCGAAGTCCCACTCCTGGTGCCGGGTGAACCGCTCGGCTTGCGGATGCACGCCCAGCATGTCGTCGAACGGCAGGTACATGTCCTTGGCCGCGTCCCGCCAGCTGGCCGTCTCCTCGGCGTCGATGCCGAGCTCCCTGGCCCGGTCCGTATGCCGGTCGGCGGCATCGGCGGCCGCGGTCATGTTCCGCTTGGCCATCAGGTTCGTGTAGACGTTGTCGTCGGCGATCGCGCTGTACTCGTCCGGGCCGGTCACCCCGTCGATATGGAAGCTTCCCCGGGCGTCGTGGTGCCCGAGCGACCGCCACAGCCGGGCCGTCTCGGTCAGCAGGTCGAGCCCCGGGCCGGCCTCGAACGCGTCGTCGCCGGTGAAAGCGACGTACCGCACGACCGCGTCGGCTATGTCGGCGTTGACGTGGAACGCGGCCAGGCCGGCCGGCCAGTACCCCGAGCACTCCTGGCCCGCGATCGTGCGCCACGGAAACGCGGCCCCGGCCAGCCCGAGCTGCGCCGCCCGCTCCCTGGCCATGGGCAGCGTGCTGTGCCGCCAGCGCAGCGCGCTGGCCGCCGCCTCCGGCGCGGTGACGTTGAGCAACGGCAGCACGAACGTCTCTGTGTCCCAGAACGCGTGGCCGTCGTACCCGGGCCCGGTCAGGCCCTTGGCCGCGATCGGGCGCCGCTCACCGCGCGCCCCGGACTGCATGACGTGGAAAAGCGCGAACCGCACCGCCTGCTGCACCTCGGCGTCGCCGTCGACCTCCACGTCAGCCCGGTTCCAGAAGTCATCGAGGAACGCCCGCTGGTCGGACTGCAGGCCCTCCCAGGTGGTTTGCCGCGCACCGGACAGAGCCGCCCAGACCTGGCCCCTGACCGCCGGCAGCGACCGCCCGGCCGACCAGCCGTAGGCGACGAACTTGATGATGCGCAGCGTCTCCCCGGGCTTGAGCGGGGTCGCCGCGCTGACCAGGCCGCCGTCTTCGAAGGCCTTGGCCTCGGTGAGCACGCCGGTCGGCCCTTCGATGTAATGGTCCATCGCGGCGCCGATGCGCAGCCCGCTGCGCCTGGTCTTGTGCACGAGCACGACCGCGTTGTCGGTCGCGTTGAAGTGCTCGACCTCGAGCGGCTTCTCGAGTGCGGCCGCGGCTCTCGGGTCACCGACGATGTGCGGCAGCGACTCGTTGGCGAGCAGCTCGGACTGGACCGCGACCCGGACCGGCGCGTCGAGTGCCGTCACCTCGTAGCTGATCGCGGCCACCGCGCGCTGGGTGAACGAGACCAGCCGGCAGGACGTGACCTTGACCGCCCGGCCGGCCGGAGACTCCCATTCGGCGGTGCGCCTCAGCACGCCCGCCCGGAAGTCGAGCACCCGCTCGTGCGAGCGCAGCTCGCCGTACCGGACGTCGAACGGCTCGTCGTCGACGAACAGCCGGATCAGCTTGCCGTTGGTGATGTTGATGACCGTCTGGCCGGATTCCGGCAGCCCGTAGGAGACCTCGGCGTACGGCAGCGGCCGCAGCTCGTAGACCCCGTTGAGGTAGCTGCCGGGCAGGCCGTGCGGCTCGCCCTCATCCAGGTTGGCCCGCCAGCCGATGTGGCCGTTGGACAGGGCGAACACCGACTCGGTCTGCGCGAGCATGTCCACGTCCAGCGCGGTCTCGCGCAGGCTCCAGGGCTCGACGGTAAAGCTGCTCTGCTTAATCATTAAGTAGATCCGCTAGGTCGGTAACCACGACGTCGGCGCCGTGCTCGCGCAGGGCGTCGGCCTGACCAACCCGATCTACCCCGACAACGAAGCCGAAATCACCGGCCCGCCCGGCGGCGACTCCAGCGAGTGCGTCCTCGAACACCACGGCGTTCTTAGGGGCGAGCCCGAGCGCCTTCGCCCCGGCCAGGAACGTGTCCGGCGCGGGCTTGCCGTGCAGATGATCCCGCTGGGTCACGATGCCGTCGATCCGCGCCTGGAACAGGTCCGCGATCCCGGCGGCCTCCAGCACCTGCTTGCAGTTGGTACTCGCCGACACGACCGCCCGGCGCAACCCGGCCTTCTTGACCGCGTGCAGGTAGGTCAGCGACCCCGGATAGGCATCCACCCCGTCGTCGCGGAGCCGCCGCAGCACGATCTCGTTCTTGCGGCTGCCGAGCTCTGTGATGGTGTCGGCATCGAGATGAATGCCGCGGGACTCAAGGAACGACCTGGTGCCCTCATCCCTCGGCTTGCCGTCGACGTACTCGTCGTAGTCGGCCACCGGGTCGAAGGGCTCCTGGCCGGGGTAGCGTTTCAGGAAGTCGTCGAACATCTCCTTCCACGCCGCATCGTGTACTTTCGCGGTCGGCGTCAGCACACCGTCGAGATCGAACAGGCAGCCTTGGATGTTCTCGGGAAGTCCCAGCACGGCCTCCAGCCTACGGCGGTTAGCCTTCCTTACTCTTCGCTAGGTCCAGCGCGATCTCGATGATCATGTCTTCCTGGCCGCCGACGTAGCCCGCTTCACCGGCCTTCTGCAAGATCTCGTGCGCTGGGACGCCGTAGCGCTGGGCGGCCCGTTCGGCGTGCAGCAGGAAGCTGGAGTACACCCCGGCGTGGCCTTGCACGATCGCGGACCGGTCCGCCCAGGGAATCCTGGGCAGGAACGGGCGAACGACCTCCTCGGCGGCGGCCAGCGCGGCGGAGACATCGACCCCGGTCTCGATCCCGAGTCGATCGAAGGTCGCCGCGAGGATCTCCGTCGGCGCGTTGCCGGCTCCGGCTCCGAGCGCGCACAGCGCACCGTCGATCTGGGTCGCGCCATGCTGGTAGGCGAGCACCGAGTTGGCGATGCCGAGCGACAGGTTCTGGTGACCGTGGAAGCCGACGGTCTCCATGCCGAGGTCGCGGGCGGCGGCGAAGTGCTGGAGCGAGACATCGGCCTCGGTGCAGTGCGTCGCGACCCTCGCGACGGACGCGCCCGCGTCGTGGGCATTGCGCAGGTCATCGACCGTGCCGACGCCGGGCAGGATCAGCACCGCGATCTTGGCCCGCCTGGCCTCGTCGACGGCGGCCGCGATCAGCCGGAGTTCGTCGGTGAGCGAGAACCCGTAGGTAAACGAGGACCCGCCCAGCCCGTCGCCGTGGGTCACCTCGATCACCTGCACGCCGGCCCCGTCGAGCGCGTGCACGACGGCCCGGACCTGACCCTCGGTAAATTGGTGCGCCATCGCGTGACTGCCATCACGCAATGTGGAGTCGGTCAAACGGACGTCCGCTGTGCTTGCCTCGGCTGTGCTTGCTCCGGCTGTGCTTGCTTCAGTCATGTGCGAGCGCCGCCTTCCGCTCGGCCAGGAGCACGCCCACCTGGGCGGCGGCCGCGGTCATGATGTCCAGGTTGCCCGCCCACGGCGGCAGGTAGTCGCCGCTCCCGGCGACCTCGAGCAGGATCCCGACCCGGCCGTTGCCAGCCCAGTCTGGACGCGGCTCGTCGAACTGCGGATCGGCCCGCAGCGCGTACCCGGGCACGTACTGACGGACCGGTCGACCATCGCATAGATCGACTCGGTGACCGCGCCGGTGTCGGCGTCCGGCGGCAGCGAGCAGAACACCGTGTCCCGCATGATCATCGGCGGGTTCACCGGGTTGAGGATGATGATCGCCTTGCCCTTGGCGGCGCCGCCGACCTCCTCGATTCCGCGCTTGGTGGTCTTGGTGAACTCGTCGATGTTCGCCCGGGTGCCCGGGCCGGCCGAGCGGGACGAGATCGACGCCACGATCTCGGCGTAGTCGACGGTCGTAACCGAGCTGACCGCGTGGACCATCGGGATCGTGGCCTGGCCGCCGCAGCTGATCATGTTGAGATTGGGGACATCGGCGACGCTGGCGAGGTTGACCGGCGGGCACACGAACGGCCCGAGCCCGGCCGGGGTGAGGTCGATCGCCTGGATTCCGGCTGCCTCGTAGCGAGGCGCGTTCGCCAGGTGCGCTCTAGCCGAAGTCGCCTCGAAGACCAGGTCAGGGAGGTCGTCTTGGCCCAGCAGCCAGTCGACGCCACCGCTCGACGCATTGATTCCGGCTTCCCGAGCCCGGCTGAGCCCGTCAGAGTCCGGGTCCACGCCGACCATGTACCGGACGTCGAGCTGGTCGAGTCGCCGCAGCTTGGCCAGCAGGTCGGTGCCGATATTGCCGGGACCGACGATCGCGGCCTTCATTCGACTGTGCTTGCTGCGACTGTGCTTGCTGCGAATGGCGCCGTGACGGAGCCGAGGCCGGCGAAGGTCGCGGTCACAGTATCCCCGGGGGCGACCGGCAATGACGCGGTGATCGACCCGGGCAGGATGACGTCCCCGGCCCGGAGCGTGACCCCTTGCTCGGCGACCGTGTTGGCCAGCCAGACCACGGCATTCAGCGGGTGACCGAGGACGGCGCCGCCCGCTCCGGTTTCGGCGAGCCGGCCGTTCTTCGTGAGCAGGCAGCCGCCCAGAGCCAGGTCGACCCCGGCCAGCGGGTGCGGGCAGTTGCCGAGGATGACCCCGCCGGACGAGGCGTTGTCGGCGACGGTGTCGACCAGCGTGATCTTCCAGTCGCGGATCCGCGAATCGATGAGTTCCAGCGCCGGCAGCACGAAGGCGACGGCGGCGGCAGCGTCCGCGGCGGTGATGGGCCCGGCCAGGTCCTTGCCCAGCACGAACGCGACCTCGGGCTCGATCCTGGGCTGCAGGTAGCGGCCGAGATCGATCGGCTCGCTGTCCAGGTGGAACATGGCGTCGGTCAGGTGTCCGTAATCGGACTGGTCGACGCCGATCTGGCGCCGCATGACGAGGGAGGTCAGGCCCACCTTGTGGCCTTTGATCACGCGGCCGTCTCGCTGCCACTGATCGACTTGCCTGAGCTGGATCTGATACGCCTGCTCAAGGGTGAAGTCGCCGAAGGTTTGCGTCAGCGGGGGGATCGGGCCGGTTCGATAAGCCTCAAGCAGCAGCTCGGCCGCTTTGATCGTGTCTATGGCCATAGTCGATCATATGGGTTAGTTACCCGGTAGTAAGCGCCGCCCACACCGCTTTGCTGGTCGCGCCCAGCAGCATCCAGCCCCAGGTCCCGGCAAGCGCCTGGACGACCTGCAGGCCCCGGCCCGACTCGGCGTCCTGGTCGGCGGCACCGAGTACCGGCGGCTCGGAGTTGCAGTCGGTCACCATGCAGACCACCCGGCTGGCCTGACGTTGCCAGGCAAGCTCGACGGGGTTCGAGTCGCCCGCGCAGCAGCCGCCATGCCTGATCGCGTTCGTGACTAGTTCTGAGGCGATCAGCACCGCCTCGGTGATCAGGTCGTCCAGTTGCCACTGCGCCAGAGTCGCCTTAGTGAAATCACGAGCGGCCTTGGCCGCCTCAGGGGCCACCGAGAGGAAGATCTGTGCCAGCGAGCTATCAGGCACGGACACTGGCTCAAACGGCGGCAGATCACACGGCGGGACGCCGGCAGCGGGTATGCCGTAGCTCAAGTCCCAGGTCTGCGCGTATGTCACCTGTTGTCCCTAGTGGATGTGTTGTTGCGGCGACGTGACCATGCGTGGACTCGAACCGATACCGGGCCGGGTCCATGAGCGCCTGTTCGTCCGTTACGATGCCATTAATAGCGTGCACATGCAAGTGCTGTTGCACAGAACGGCGTCAAAACCGTCGAGCGGGGTAGCTACTCGGGCAATCGCGACGGTGAAAGGGATTGACGGTGAACACTGCTTACAACGGGGTACAGGCGTCCAGGCTGAACTGGGTGGCGTGGCATAAGAGCAGCTACAGCAATCCAAGCGGCAACTGCGTCGAGGCGGCGCGACTGTCCGCAGGGGAGGTAGCGGTACGCAACTCCAGGTACCCGGACGGTCCGGCGCTGATCTTCACCCGCGCCGAGTGGGATGCCTTCCTGCTAGGCGCAAGGGACGGCGAATTTGGCGACTGAGTAACTTGGGTAACACTGAGTAACTTGGGTAACACTTAGTAACTTGGGTAACACTTAGTAATTTGGGTAACACTGAGTAGTTTGCGTGACATTGGGGGGTATGCTCGGTGACTCGCGGGTAAATTCCCTCTTCGCAGGGAGTTTTCAGTATTGCGATCCCGCTTAGGCCTTGCTTGTAGCCCAATGGCACCTGTCCGTGGGACACTCCTTTGATTGACACCATTGCCTGGCGTTCGCGGGAGGATGCATGAGCGCTGCAGGGGCAGACGGCAGCCCGGTCAGCAACCTGATCTCGGCCCCTGGAAGCGGCGGCCCGACAGTGCTCAGGATCCTGCTCGGAGCCCAGCTCAGGCGGTTGCGCGAGGCGAAGCGGATCTCACTCGAAGACGCGGGTGAGGCAATCCGGGCTTCGCACTCCAAGATCAGCCGCCTTGAGACCGGCCGGGTCGGATTCAAGGACCGCGACATCGCGGACCTGCTGACCCTGTACGGCGTCACGGACGAAAGCGAGCGCACGGCGCTCCGTGAGCTGGCCGCCCGAGCCAACAAGCAGGGCTGGTGGCACGACTACTCCGACATCCTGCCGAACTGGTTCGAGGCGTACGTCGGGCTCGAAGAGGCGGCGACTCAGATCCGCGCCTACGAGGTGCAGTTCATCCCGGGGCTGCTCCAGACCGGCGACTACGCCCGGGCGGTCACGCTGCTCGGTTACCCGAACGCGTCGTCGCGCGAGATCGACCGCCGGGTCGGGCTGCGGCTAGCCCGGCAGGCGGTGTTCACCAGGCCGACCCCGCCGAACATCTGGATCGTGCTCGACGAGGCCGTGATGAAGCGGCCGATCGGCGGTGCCGAGGTCATGCGCGGCCAGATCAAGCACCTGATCGAGATGTCGCAGCGGCCGAACGTGACGATCCAGATCGTTCCGTTCCAGATCGGCGGCCACGCGGCGGCAGGCGGACCATTCAGCATCCTGCGGTTCGCCGAGCATGACCTGCCGGACGTGGTGTACCTGGAGCAGCTGACCAGCGCGCTGTACCTGGACAAGCAGGAGGTCGTCGACAACTACCTGGCGGTCATGGACCGGCTGTGTGTCGATGCGACCACCCCGGCGTCGAGCATCAGGACGATGCGTACGCTGCAGCGCGACCTCTGACTGGCTCTTGAGTTAGCCCAGACGAGACGGGCCTCGGGTTCGGTGGAACCCGAGGCCCGCAAATTTTTCTCCTGCCCCTAGATTTTTACTAGGGCCCAGTGACGACCGGCGTCGTGGGTCGCGTAGAGCTGGCCGTAGCCGGAGAACATGTCAGCCGGCCCGAACACGACGAAGGCTGTGGTGGGCGAGACGTAGGTGATGTCGTTGAAGCCCGCGCCGCCGTCGCCTGAGCCGATGACCATGTACCACTTGGACTTGTGGTTGTCGTTGATGTAGATGAATGAGCCGTCGGACCAGGATTCGACCGCGAGCTTGCCGGTCGGCGAGATCGTGAGCCCGGCCTGGATGCCGAACAGGCCCATGATGCCGGCGAAATGGTCGGTCTTGCCGTTGTCGCCGGACAGGTAGACGGCCTTGACCGCCTTGCTGAATCCGGGGTTGCCGTCGCAGAGCAGACCGACCTTGGTGAGCGAGTACGGGACGGCCTGGATCAGGGTGTTCTCCTCATCGGCGGTGCAGGGCACCGACCTGGCCGCGAACGTCTTGCCGCCGTTGGTGCTGGCGAAGAACTGCGATGGGTGGTTCGGGCCGTCGAGGTTCGAGTTCACCACGTACACCGTGTTGCCGAACGCGCTGACGTCGGCGGACACGTTCAGGTGCAGCTTCGCCGGCGTCTTCATCTGAGTCCAGGCGGGTTTGGATTCACCGGTCCGCCAGGCGGTGAGTGGCTTGCTGCCGCAGATTCCGGTCGCGTAGGCGCAGGGCGAGACGACCAGGTAGGCCTGGGTCGCGGTGGTGGTGAGGTCAAGCACCTGCTTGCCGTCGCCTGGAAGCGGCGTCGCCTTCCAGCTCTTGCCGCCGTCGGTGGTGCGGTACAGGTCAGGGCCGAACGCCCAGCCGATCTTGGTCGACGCGAACCTGATCTCGGTGATGCCCTTTCCCGGATTGCCGATCTTGGGGATCGGGGCCGGAACGGTGCCGATGACGTGCCAGGTCTTGCCGCCGTTGGTGGTCTGCCTGACCTGCGAGCAGACCTTCTTGCCGCAGCTGATCGCGCCCAGCACCCAGCCGGTCGATGCGCTGGTCCAGGTGGTGGAATTGGCGACGAACTTGCCGGGGGGCGGACCCCCGGCGGCGTTTGCGGCAGCTGTACCAGCCGTGATGATGGCGATGGCGATAGGTACGCCGCGCCGGATAGCTCGCATTTAGACCCCAATCTCGCGACTCGATGATCGAGTGGACATAGTTCCGCGTTGAACTGGAGACGCGTAACTGGGGCGTTTGGTTGTGATTTGTTTCAGTGCAGGCCAGCGAGGGTGCGGCGGAGCCTGGCGAGGTTGCGTAGGCGGGCTTCGTAAGTTGCGCCGGACCAGAGCAGGACGGCACCGATGATCGCGAACGGCACCCACCCGGGCAGCAACTCGGTGAGCCGGCGAACGTCTGGTGCCAGCCGGTCGCCAGCGTCGAGGGCGGCCACGGTCGCGCCGATCAGCAGCGGCGCTCTCTGGCGGAGCCGGGCGCCGGCCAGGGTGACCCCGGCGGCGGCGAATCCCAGCGCGGTCGGGCGGATCCAGCCTTGGGTCTGCCCGGCGATGATCAGGCTCGGCAGCAAGAGCAGGGCCAGGCCAGGACTGGCCGCCCAGGAGTTGCGGGCGGCGGCTCGCCAGGTGAAAGCGAGTGCGATCGCGGCGGCGGGGATCGTGTAGGCCTCGGGGATCGTGATGCCGAGGATGGCCAGCAGCAGGTACCAGGCGATTTCGAGTGCGACAAGACCGATCCAGAGGAGAGGGCGCCGACGCTGACGCTGGCTGAGCGCTACGGCCAGGCATTCGAGGCCGGCCAGCGCGAACGCGAGGCTGGTCGTGGCCGGGTGGCCCAGGCAGAGTGCGATGCCGATGACGGTCGTAGTCCAGGCGGCGAACTCGACCGCCATTGCCGTGAGCGGCAGGCGGCTAGCCAGGCGGGCGGCGATCGCGTGGGCGGCGGCGGCGGTCACGATCGCCGAGATTCCGGCCAGCCAGGCGGGCTGACCGACCGCGAGCATGGTCGCGCTGACCAGCGACGCGGTTGCGAACACACCGAGCGCCGCCGTCGCGATGCGGGCCTGCGACCGCGAGGCGAGTATCAGGTAGCAGCTGGCCAGGCAGGTGAGGGTGACGATCGTTGCCACCGGGCTGGCCAGCGCCCAGGCGAGTGTCACCACGGTCGCGACCACCGCCGCGCTGACCGGCGCCAGGCTGCCGTCGATCGCGGCGCGGGTCGTCAAGCCGACCGCGAGAGCCAGCAAGCAGGCGAGGACTGCGGCGTAGGGCGGGCCAACCGACAGGGCGCCGGAAACGATCACGATCGGGAGCGCGATCGCGAGGGCGTCCAGGCTGCCGCGCCGCTCGCCTTGCCAGGCGCCGACGCCGCTGACGATCGCGGCCAGGCTGAGTGCCAGCACCCAGGTGGCGAACGGGAGTCCAGCGTGGGCGGTTCCCATGAGCGGATGGCCGTTCCAGGGACGATAGTTCCCGAACCAGGCTTGAGTTAGCGGTCGCCATTGCGCGGTCAGTGCCAGTGCCGCTAGTGCCGCGCATCCAGCACTCGCCAGCGCGACCGTCCGCCGCGCTCCCCCGCGCAGCCACGCCGCCGAACTCGCCAGCACCGCCCCGAGCGCGGCCACCGCCGCGAACGAGTCGGACTGCTCGGCGGCGACGATAGCGGCGGCGGCGACCAGGACTCCGGCGCCCAGGTCAAGCACCAGGCCTTCGACCGGCCGGGTTTTGCTCACCCAGGTGGATCCCGCGATCGCGAGCACGGCGACTCCGAGCGCGGCGAAGCTGGTCTGTGCGGCCGGGAATCCGGCTGCGGCGCTGGCCGCGAACGCCAGGCCGCCGACGGCGGCGAGAGCGGCTCCGGTCGAGATGGCGGCGGCGCGGGTGTTGCTGGCGAAGATCGCTGCCGTGACGAAGACGACGCCCAGCACGGCCAGTTCGACGATCGTCGTCGCGGTAACTAGCCGAGCATGAACGGCGCCGGCCCACGCGATTACGGGCGCCGCCGCCGCGCTAGCCGCGAGCACGATTCCGCCGAGCGCAGCTGTCACCACGACCCCGGGCTGAGCCCAGCCACGGCGCTCCTGGCTGTCGGCGGCCGAACCGCCCTGAGCCGCGGCCAGGCCGATCAGTGCCGCCACGGCAAGGTCGACGATGCCGAGCCTCGCCCAGCCGGCTGCCCCCACCGCGAGCGGCACCGACGCGACCGCCAGCGCGCCAAGCACCACCGCGAGGGCCCGGACCCAGTTCCTGTTGGCCACGACCGGCCCACCGCGAGCCAGTCCGGCGAGGCAAGCGAGCCCCGCCAGACCAAGCACGATCACGACCGGCCACCCCGGCAACCCGCGCCGGGCCGACCAGCCGAGCGCCACCACCGCGCTCGGCAGCACCAACAACCCGGCCATCGCGAGTACTGCCGACGCTCCGGCGCCGACGAAGCCCGCCGGCCTGCTCGGTCGGGGGCGCCACCAGAGGCTGCCCGCCAAGACCGCCGCCCCGGCCACCGCGAACGCCACTACACCGAGCCCGCCAGCCGTCGCGATCGGCAGCGCCAATCCGATACTAAGCAGTACCCCTGACAAAATTGGGATCGGCGAAGCCGCCTCGTTCTTCGGCCCCAACGCGATTCCGACAACGGCCGCGGCAATGAATGTCGGTGCCTGCCAGGGCCAATGTCCAGGCGCGGTCAGTGCCTGCTGCGCGGCCAATCCGACGCCTATGGTCCAAGCGGCGGCAGCCAGGATCCAGCTGGCCAGCGCCTGCGCCCGGAGGGCGCGCCTCGTCAAGGCTCTGGCCAGCAACAGATCAGCGCCGGCCGTGAGCACGAGCACGAACGCAAGCGGTCCGGCCGGCGACCGGCTCGCCAGATCCACTGTGACGTACAACGCCGGCAACTGGGCCATCCCGATCCCGGCGACAACCGGCACTCGCAGCCGGGTGGTCCAGCCGTAGCCAACCCAGGCCCCCGCGATTACCGCGTAACCCCCAGCGGCCATGAGGCTGCGACCGGGCACATTCAGGAGATGTTCCGCCAGATAGCCGTCGGCGAGGGTCAGCGCCAGGCCGACTCCGGCGATCGCCTCCGCGGTCGCCACGAGATCGCGTCCGGTCAGCAGCCTTGGCGTCGCCAGCACGATCGCTGTCACTGCGAGCAGTACCGAACAGCGACCGAACGCTCCGATGCTGCTCCAGCTCGCGACGGTGAAGACCGCGGCCGCGATGACGACCAGCATGGCGCCGACCACGAGCAGGATCCGTGCGACCGTCCGGCCGGACAACTCGGGCCGGGCAATCTCAGGTCCGGGGACTACGATCGCAGCGCTGTAACTGGCCAGTTCGGTCAGCAGGGTCTGCCTGCGGTTGACCAGCCAAGTCCTAGCCCGATCGACTCGGGCAAGCTCGTCCTCGATCCAGCGCAACTCCCCCGCCTGCGGGCCGGTCAATGAGACACCGCATGTTCCGCATTTCGACGCGCCATACGGCGTCGGATTTGCGCACCGAGGACATCGAATCAACGAGGAAGCAAGGAAACTCGTGTTCATGCGACCAACATGCCGCCGTTAAGTAGCGACGCCATCGGTTCAGCTACTCAGTCGTTTGGGCCCCCGGTACTCAGTTCGTACCTGAGTACCTGTGACATCGATGGCAAGGTCGGGCATTTACCCGATATGTGACGACACTTGTTCACAGTTGGCGCGGTGACGTGCGATTATCGCCTCGTGCCCCTCGCGCCGCCCGCGACCTTCCTGCCGCCCGCGCTGTCCCCCAAGCCCGTCACGAACCTGCAGGGACCGGTGTGGCGCTCAATCGCTGCCTTCAGATTCGCCTCGGTCGCCTATGCCGCGATTCTGCTCGCCCTGCGCCACAACTTCTATGCGCACTGGATTTGGGCCTGGGTCATTGTCGTCCTGATGACGGTCTGGACCATCGCCACCACGGGCTTGTACCGGTCGCCGTTGTACTCGACGCCGAATCGCCGCACCAGAGTGCTGCTGGTCACCGATCTCCTGGTGACCATCGCGGCGCTGCTCTCGACCGCCCTGGTGCAGGACCCGTACCACCTTCATCTGGGCGTCATGCCGGTCACCGCCACCTGGCTGGCCGGACCAGCCTTGGCGTGGGCCGCGATCGGCGGCGTCAGGGCCGGAGCGTTCGCCGCGGTCATCATCGGCGGTTGCCTCGTCTGGCTCCGGCACTTGCGGGCGGGCCACATCCTGTCCAGCACCTCGCTGGACGGACCGGTCATCTTGCTGATGGCCGCGATGCTGGTCGGCTACATCGCCAAGCTCACCACCAGAGCCGAGCAGACGATGCAGCGGGCGACCGAGATCGAAGCGGCCAGCCGCGAGCGGGAGCGGCTCGCACGGACGATCCACGACTCGGTGCTGCAGGTGCTGGCCATGGTGCAGCGGCGCGGGGCCGAATTCGGTGGCCCGGCGGCCGAGATCGGCCGGCTCGCCGGCGAGCAGGAGGCAGCCCTGCGCGCCCTCATTACCGCCGACCAGCAGGCACCTCCACCCGAGGGCGAGCTCGACTTGAACGTCCAGCTCACCCGCGACGCGGCAACCTTTGTCTCGGTGATTACCCCCGCAATGCCCGTTCTGCTAAATGAAAAGACAGTGCGAGAAACGACAGCCGCCGTACGAGAAGCGATCGACAATGTGCGCAAGCATTGCGGGGAGTCGGCGCGGGCGTGGGTGCTTATCGACGACGAGGGCCCGGAGGTGAGCGTGACGATCAGGGATGACGGCCCCGGGATTCCACCCGGACGGCTCGCGGAGGCGGCCGCCGAAGGTCGGCTGGGAGTGAGTCTGGCGATTAGCGGGCGGATGCGGGACATCGGGGGTTCGGCCGATATCAGCAGTACTCCAGGCACCGGGACCGAGGTCCGCCTGCGCGTGCCGCGGACAGCGAAGGCCGCGTAAGCATGCGAGTGATGATCGTCGATGACCACCCGATGTGGCGGGACGCCGTCGGCCGTGACCTCACCGAAGCAGGCTGCGACGTCGTGGCCGCCGTAGGCGAAGGCGCCCAGGCGCTGCGCATTGCTCCGTCCGTACGCCCCGACGTAGTAGTTCTCGACCTGCAACTACCTGACGTATCCGGCGTCGACGTCACCCGCGGCCTGGTGGCGGCGAACCCAGGCGTCCGCGTGCTCATCCTGTCGGCCAGCGGCGAGCCGGCCGATGTGCTGGACGCGGTGAAGGCCGGAGCGACCGGCTACATCGTGAAATCCGCTAGTCGTGCCGAACTGATCGATGCGGTTCGTCGGACGGAATCGGGCGATGCCGTGTTCTCCCCTGGGCTGGCTGGTCTGGTGCTCGGCGAGTTCCGCCGGATGGCCGTAAGCACTGACCCGGATACACCGCGGCTCACCGACCGGGAGGCGGAGATCTTGCGCATGGTCGGAACGGGGCTTACTTACCGGCAGATTGCCGAGAGACTGGTCCTTTCACACCGGACCGTGCAGAACCATGTGCAGAACACCCTGAACAAGCTGCAGTTGCACAATCGCGTCGATCTTGTCAGGTACGCGATTGAGCACGGGCTGGACTCGGGTCCTGATTGAGCCTTGCCGTCTTTACGCTGTTTTACGAAGCCTTTGCGAAATGGCCGTGAGGTAGACCTGGTGGCGCTGGTCCTGATTGGATGTGCGCCATGGAGTTCCGAAATGTTCGGGATCGTCCGCCTGACAAGGCGGGGCCTGGATCTGCGGACTTGGCCGGGGCCGATGCTGCGCGGTTAGCCCGGCCGCCGATGCGACCGGACCGGCAGAAATGGGCCGAACGGCTAGAACGCGCGGAAAACCGCACCGGAGTCCGGGACGAGTTGCGCGAGCGACTCAACCAGCTTGAGCCAGGCCATCCGTCCTCGCCCTGGGACGAAGACGGCACCCCGCGCGAGCCAACCCCTCGACTCTCCGACTACGAACAGCCTCTCCCCACCCTGACCGACGCCGACTACGAGGCCCACGTCGAAGAGGTGGTGGAGGGTCTCGATGCCGCAGCCAAGGCCGGCTTAAGTAACGCAGAGCTTCACACGCTGAACGGCGACCGGGTTACGTGGACTCCGGAACGGAACAAGATCCACGCGCGAATCGTCGCGGACGAGTACGCCAA
>DATNFM010000252.1:0-7936 GCA_035606435.1 Streptosporangiaceae bacterium
CTCGCCTCGCTCCTGCGCACCGGCACCCTCGGCGGACCGGCCGCGTCAGTCAGCCTCCCGATCGACCTCGGCACAGCCTCCGACACCATCCCGGCCCACCTGCGCAGAGCCGTCATCCTGCGGGACAGGCACTGCCGGGCACCAGGATGCTTCACGCCCGCCGCAGGATGCCACGTGCACCACACCAAACCCCGCAGCAAAGGCGGCCGGACCAGGCTCAAAGACCTCATACTCCAGTGCCCCTTCCACCACTTGATCGTCGTCCACACCTGGGGCTGGACGATCACGCTCAACCCCGACGGCACCACCACTATGCGCAGCCCGGACGGCAGTCGCGTTTACCGCAGCCACAGCCCACCGGCCGCAGCTTGACGGGGGCGGGCGCGCCTCCGTCATCGAGTCAGCGGGCTGCACCCTGAAGTTCACCGAGCCCTACATGGCGGCGAATCGGTCCAGCCGTCGGGGCTGTCGCCCAGGCCCCAGGACTCCAGTACGTCGGCGGACGGGTCGAGCCCCAGTCGTTCCTGCGGTCAGGCGATGTTAGCCGGCCGTGAAGGTCCAGATGGCGGCTGGGCCGGCCTTGTGGCGGAAGTTCTCGGGGATGATCAGGGCCGAGTACTGGCGGCCTCGGGTTAGGCCGCCGAGCGTGACCAAGGGTGACCGGGCGGTGCGGACCAGCCGGTATCGGCCGGCGGCCGGGCGGAGGTAGACCTGGTAGCGCACGCCCGAGCCGACCGAGTGCCAGGCGAGCGTGACCGAGTGCGCCCGGTGCTTGACGGAGAAGCCTCGCGGGGTCGACAGGGGCGGGCAGCCGCCGGGATAGCTCCAGCTGTCGTACCAGGGCGGCTCGGGCCTGCTAGCTGAGTACGCGGGCGGCCCGACGATCACGGTCTTGGCCAGTCCCGGCCCGGCCTTGAAGTCCGACCGGGGAACGGCGATGAAGCGCGGCTGAGGCACCGTGTTGGTGTAGTCCGACAGCGGCACGCAGCCGGCCGAGACTGCGAGCGTGTTGACGTTGTAGCTGATCGTCAGGGTCTGCCGGGTGGACAAGGCCGGCTCCACGCGCGCCTCGTACATGATCTGGTACCGGTCGGCCGCGGTCAGCCCGATGTCGGTCGCGTGATAGAGCACGATGCCGTCGGCCGGGTTGAACGGGCCCCAGGGCGCGGGTGCGGGAAAGGCGTCGATGTTGGCGCTGCCGAGCGCGCTCGTGTGCTCGATCAGCCAGTACCGCCCGGCCGCCTTGGTGACGCTGAACGCGGTGTCGACGGTATGACTCACGCCGGCCGTGATCGGCCGGGCGGCGGCCTGGCTCGCTGCCCACACGCCGTTGCCGGCGTAGAACCGCCATTCCGTCATGTCGACTAGCCGCGAGAGCGGAGCCTTGGCCAGGTAGCAGTCGTGTTGAGAGGACTTCTTGCTCGGGCTCTGCCAGCCATAGATGTAGACCGTGTTGCCTTGGCGCAGCAGCGCGGCTCCCCACACGATCGGCGTCCCGCCGCGGTGCGGCACATAGTTCGGCAGGTTGGTGATGCGGGGGTCGAGCACCGCGCCGTACGCCGGTCCGCGTCCGGCGGCGGCCAGTTGCCCGACCGGGAAGTCGGCGATGACCGTGTTGACCGGGATGAAGGCGCCGGGCCGGTATCCGGTGTAGAAGTGCAGCACGTCCGAGCCGACCCGCAGGCCGTCGCCGCCCCAGTACCGTTCGTGCGGCCTGCCGCCGGCGTTCTGCGACGAGATCACCGGCAACGCGTGGCTTGGCTGGTCGGGCGAGGTGCAGGCGGCCCCGCCGGTGGCGGTGACCAGCTTGTTCTGGGTGGGCGACATCGTCTGCATGACGACCAGGTTGTGCACGAACCCGCTCTCCTCCGACAAGCCGATGTCCGGGCCGGCCGGGCCGAGCGAACTGTCGGAGAAGAACCAGGCGATCTGCGACGGGCTGAGCCTGACCGCCGAGACGCCGTCGCCGCCGGCCCGGTCGGCGCAGGTGGACTGGTCGGAGTAGTTCACCCACTGGTCGTCGAGCGCGGCCGGGCCAAGAAACGTGGGAGTAGGGGTCTCGACCTGGCCCGACCCGATTTGCCCGGAGGCGCTGGCATCGTGATGCCTGACCACCGCCACCGTCGAAAGCGTGATCCCGAAGGACGCGGCGAAGCCGCACAGCACAAGCGACAGCTCCCGCTTGCGGACCCGTAATGGCATCGGGCGAACTCCCAGCCGGACAGGCCACCGAGGGCCTGCAAGATGCGCTCTTTAGTACCAGTGCGCGCCGATTACTCCCGTATGAAGGTAGCAGACAACTCCGGCGTAGTCGGGCGTCCCGGACGGATCGGCCCGGGTCCTAGCCGCCGTTCTCCAGGGCGAGCTTGTCGGCCTTGATGCTGTCGGGAACGTCGACCGGGTAGTCGCCGGTAAAGCAGGCGAAGCAGAAGCCTTCGCGACCGCCCATCGCGCGGCGCAGGCCGGGCAGCGACAGGTAGTGCAGCGAGTCCGCCCCGACGATCTCGCCGACGCCCTCCTCGGTGTGATGGGCGGCGATCAGCTCGCTGCGCGTCGCCATGTCGATGCCCATGAAGCAAGGCCACATGATCGGCGGCGACGCGATCCGCAGGTGGATCTCGGCGGCACCGGCCCGGCGCAGCTCTTCGACGATGCGGCGGGTAGTCGTGCCGCGCACGATCGAGTCATCGACGAGCACGACGCGCTTGCCCGCCAGCACGTGCCGCATCGGGTTGAACTTGAGCCGGGTGCCGGACTCGCGCAGCCGCTGGGTCGGCTGGATGAACGTCCTGGTGATGTACCGGGACTTGATCATGCCTTCGACGAACGGGATCCCGGCCGCCTCGGCGAAGCCGACCGCCGCCGGAGTACCCGAGTCGGGGAGCGTGATCACGATGTCACCGTCGGCCGGGGACTCGCGGGCGAGTTCGCGGCCCATGGCGCGGCGCGACTCATAGAGCGACTGGCCCATCAGCACCGAGTCGGGCCGGGCGAAGTAGATGAACTCGAACGAGCACATCGCCCGCTGGCCGGCCGTCCGGCCGAGACGGGAACTGTCGAGCCTGGTGCTGCGGACGCCATCGGCGCTGACCGAGACGATCTCGCCCGGCTCGATCTCGCGGACGAACTCCGCACCGACCACGTCGAGCGCGCACGTCTCGCTGGCGATGACGCTGCCGTCGCCACCGGTCGCCGCTGCCGCATCATGGAGCCGTCCGAGGCACATCGGGCGGATGCCCAGCGGATCGCGCGCCGCTACCAACTCGTCCCGGCTCAGCAGGATCAGGCAGTAGGCACCTTCGACCCGCGGCAGGGCCGAGGCCAGCACGGCGTCGAGGGTCTCGCCCGGGGTCCGGATCAGCAACTGCCCGATGATCTCGGTGTCGGATGAGGACGCGAAGCTGACACCGCGGTCCTCCAGCCACTCGCGCACGGGCTCGATGTTGGTGAGGTTGCCGTTGTGGGCGAGCAGGAACGAGCCGACCTGCGGGTGATCGAACCGCATCGGCTGGGCGTTGGGCAGCTTCGCGCCGCCGGTGGTCGAGTAGCGGGTATGCCCGATCGCGATGTGGCCGCGCAGGCCGTCAAGCGACTCGTTGTCGAAGACCTGGGAGACCAGGCCCATGTCTTTGTGGTCGCTGATCCGCCGGCCGTCGCTCACCCCGATGCCCGCCGACTCCTGGCCGCGGTGCTGCAGCGCGTACAGGCCGAAGTAGGTGAGGTTGGCGACGTCCTCGCCCTCGGCGTAAACCCCGAAGACACCGCACTCCTCGTGCATCCGCTCATCGGCCAGCAGGTCGGCGAGTTCCCGCATCATGACTCAAGGTCCAGACCGCAGATGCGACGAGCCGCTTCGGCGTAGCGGCTACTGGTCGCGGCGACGACTTCGGCGGGCAGTTCCGGGCCGGGCGCCGTCCGGTCCCAGGGCTGGCTGGTGAGCCAGTCCCGCACCGGTTGCTTGTCGTAGGAGGGCATCGACCGTCCCGCGCTCCAGGCGCTGGCCTCCCAGAATCTCGATGAGTCCGGTGTCAGCGCCTCGTCGATCAGCGTGAGCCGGCCGTCGATGAAACCGAACTCGAATTTGGTGTCCACCAGGATCATCCCCGTGTGCTGGCAGTGGTCGGAGGCGAAGCCGAACAGGGTCAGCGAGACCCGCTCCAGATCGGCTGCCAGCTCAGAGCCGATCAGAGTCGCGAGCTGGGCCCGGCTGATGTTCTGGTCGTGACCGGAGTCGTTCTTGACGGCCGGGGTGAAGCGCGGCTCGGGCAGAGCCGAGGACTCCAGAAGGCCCGGTGGCAGCGGCTCACCGGCCAGCGTGCCGTGCGCCTTGTACTCCTGCCAGCCGCTGCCGGCCAGGAAACCGCGGACCACGCATTCGACGTCGATGCGCTCGGCCCTGGCTACCCGCATGGACCGGGGCCGCAGGACCGGCCAGTCGAGGCCGTCGGTGACCTCGGCGGCGGGGTCATCCAGCAGGTGATTGGGCACCAGGTCGGCGGTCCGGCCGAACCACCACCGCGACATCTGGGTCAGGACCGCGCCCTTGCCGCCGATCGCGGTCGGCAGCACCACGTCGAACGCAGAAATGCGGTCGCTGGCCACCATGAGCAGCGTGCCGTCACCAAGCTCGAACGTGTCGCGAACCTTCCCCCGGCGATAAAGCCGGAGGCCGGGGGCTTCGATGGTCGTCAACGTCATGTCAGCGCTCCTCGGGCTCCCTCCAGATGATTCCACATCACGTTTCAAGATCGATTTCACCGTTGACGATCTCCCAGAGTACCTGCGGATACAGCCGGCGCTCCTCGGCCTTGATGCGCTCCCACAGAGAATCCACGTCGTCGCCGGCCAGCACCGGCACGCTGGCCGACTGCGCGAGGATGTGACGCTCGTCGTCCAGGATCTCGGTGGCGACGTGGATCGTCGGGCCCGTGACCGGCACCCCGGCGGCCAGGGTGTCCCTGACCGCGTGCGCGCCCTTGAAGGCCGGGAGGAGGGCCGGGTGGGTGTTCAGGATGCGGCCGGAGTAGCGCTCGAAGATCACTTCGTGCAGGATCGTGAAGAATCCGGCCATCGCGACCAGGTCAATGTGCGCGGCCTCCAGGGCCGCGTCGATCGCGAGGGTGAAGCCGCGCCGGTCCCAGTCAGACCTGGGTCGGTAGCCGAAATCGCGGCGGTTGATCGGGACCGTCGGCACGCCGGCCGTCGAGGCTACGTCCAGGGCCGGACAGGTCCGGTCAGTTACCACGAGGGCGACCGGCGGGCCGTGCTCGATGATCGACCCGAGCACGGTCCCGGTGCCCGAGGCCAGCACGGCGATAGCCTTCGGCGCCGGCGAGGAAGCCCCGGGCGATGCTTTCTCCTTAATCAAAGGAATTCGCCGTGCACCAGTCGTAAGCGTTCTGGAACATCCTCAGCCACGGGCTGGCCGGCAGGTCGCGCCAGTCGGGTGGCAGCCAGGGCCACTGCCAGAGCTGGTTGGCCATGCGCTCCGGGTGCGGCATCATCGCGAGGTGGCGGCCATCGGGGGAGGTCAGGGCGGTGCCGCCGCCGGGACTGCCGTTCGGGTTGAACGGGTAGATCTCCGTGGGCTTGCCGTCGGGATCGGCGAACCGGAGCGGCACCAGGGACGGGTCGATGGCGCCGTCGGGCAGGTGCAGCCGGCCTTCGCCGTGCGCGACCCAGACGCCGAGCCGGGAGCCCGCCATGCCGCGCAGGAAGATCGACGGGCTCGGTGCGACCTCGACGGTGGCCAGCCGGCACTCGAACCGGCCTGAGCGGTTGCGGATGAAGCGGGCCCGGCGTTCGTGCCCGACCCAGCCGAGCAGGGCCATCAGCTGGGCTCCGTTGCACACGCCGAGCGAGAACGTGTCGGGGCGGCGGTAGAACGCGTCGAACTGGCTGGCCAGCTCGCCGTGGAATCTGATGATCCCGGCCCACGCCTTGCCGGCGTCGAGCACGTCGCCGTAGGAGAAGCCGCCAGGGAACGCGATCCCCCGGAAATGATCGAGCGAGATCCGGCCGTCAAGCATGTCGGTCATCGTGACGTCCCAGGCTTCGAACCCGGCCGCGTGGAAGGCCGCCGCCAGCTCGCGGTCGCCGTTGCTGCCCTGGTCGCGTAGTACGGCGACGCGGGGGCGGTCGGCCGCGGCCGGGCGGGCGCCCGCCGTCGGGCAGTACGTCAGGCGCCAGTCCGGGGCCGTGACCAGGTCGCGGGTGGCTCGATGCTCCTCGTCGACCGACTCCGGGTCGGCCTGCAGCCGGTCGATCCTCGTGCTGGTGTCCTCCCAGACCTCCCGCAGGTCGGTCATCGGGCGGTCGATCACGACCTGGCCGCCCAGGCGCACCACGATGTCGCCGCCCGGGGAGCCGACCCGGCCGATCACCGTGGCCGGAACCTCGGCGGCCGCCAGGGCACCCAGCGTCGCATCGGGATCGGCTGTTTCCAGGACCACGCCCAGTTCCTCGGCGAACAGCGCGGCCAGCGGGTCCTGGGAGCTGGCCAGCGCCAGGTCCAGGTCGAGGCCGGTGTTGCCGGCGAACGCCATCTCGAGAACCGTGGTGATCAGGCCGCCGTCGCTGCGATCGTGCACGGAGGTGACGCATCCGGCCGCAACGACGTCTTGGATTTCGCAGAAAGCTTTGCGCAGCATTGGGGCGTCGTCGACATCGGGCGTCTGGTCACCGAGTTGCTGCCAGACCTGGGCCAGGGCCGAGCCGCCGAGCCGAGCCTGGCCACCGGACAGGTCGACCAGGATCAGGGTGTTCCCCGGCGTCTTGAGGTCAGGCGTCACCTTGACCCGCACGTCCGGCATCGGGGCGTAGGCGGAGATAACCAGCTGCCCTGGAGCTTTGACTGGCCCCGGGCTGATTTCTGCTGCGCCGGTCCCGGTCACCGCCATGGACAGGCTGTCCTTGCCGCCATCCACCGCGATGCCGAGCTCGATCATGATCTCGCTCATCGCCAGCGCGGCTTGCCTGAGCTTGGTCCCTTCGCCGGGCAGCTTGGCGGCCCACATCCAGTTGGCCGAGCACCGGACGTCTGGCAGCTGGGTGATCTTGGCGCCGGCCAGGTTCAGCAGCGCCTCGGCGACCGCCATCCTGGCCATCGCCGCCGGGTCGACGAGACCCTTGACCGGCTGCTCGCCCAGGCTAAGGGCGACGCCCGAGACGCCGAACAGGCTCTGGGCGTACACCGCATAGTCCGACAGCGGCAGCTGGTTCGGCCCGACGCACTGCTGCTGGGCGACATGACCGGTGACGCAGCGGTCGACCTTGCGCGTCAGGTAGCTCTTGGACGCGACCGAGGGCAGGCGCAGCACCCGGTCCAGGGTCGCCTCCAGCGTGATGCCGTCGAGGCTTAGCGGGGCATGGACCTCGGGCACCGTCGACAGCTCGAGGTCCTTCGGCGCCACCTTGCCCAGGACCGGCTCCAGGGGAAGATCCACCGGCGTGCTGCCGTCGGCGGAGTCGTGCAGGCTGAGCTGGCCGTCGCCGGTGACCTCGCCGACCACGGCCAGCGGGGTCTTCTCCCGGGCGGCGATCCGACGAAGGCGGTCGAGATCGGCCGGCCGCACCAGGATCGCGTTGCGTTCCTGGGACTCATTGCCCCAGATCTCCAGCACCGACAGGCTGGCGTCGCCGACCGGGATCGCGCGCAGGTCGATGCGCGCCCCCGCCGGGTAGACGATCTCGGGCAGCGCGTTGCAGTCGCCGCCGGCGCCCAGGTCGTGGGCCGAGACGATCGGGTTCTCCTCGGCCAGGTCGATGCAGGCGCGCAGCACCCGGCCCAGTCGCTGCTCCAGCTCGGGATCGCCGCGCTGGACGCTGTCGAAGTCCAGGCTGGCCTCGTTCTCGCCGGACATCATCGAGCTGGCCGCGCCGCCGCCGAGCCCGATCCGGTAGGCGGGGCCGCCGAGCTGCACGACCAGCAGCCCCG
>DATNFM010000253.1:0-15045 GCA_035606435.1 Streptosporangiaceae bacterium
CCACGCTGATGAAAAGCACCGGAATCCCCGGCGCTGACCGGGCCTTAGATTCACTCGCCGGCCCGATAACCGGCGCCCGATGGACCTCTGCAGCCTGGGTAGTCATCCCAAACCACCTCCGCTAGACGTTCTTGATACCACTAACCTAGCATAGTGATATCACTTTAGGGAAGATCAAGGGCGACACCCTCTTTTGGGCGGGCCGTGTGCGTGCCGCTCTAGAGAAGTTGGGCACTCCGATCGGAGCCTACGACTTGCTGATCGCCAGTCAGGCGCTCAGGCGAGGACTGACCGTCATCACGGCGAATACCTCCGAGTTCAGACGTGTAGAAGGTCTGAGCTGGGAGGACTGGACAAACTGAACGCCACGCTTGAGGCGTTGCCACGATGGTTAGCTGTGGCGGAATTCGACGACGTCGCCGTCGCGCATGATGTAGTCCTTGCCTTCGATCCTGGCCTTGCCGGCGGCCCTGGCCGCCGTGACCGAGCCGGCGGCGATCAGGTCGTCGTAGGAGACGATCTCGGCCTTGATGAAGCCCTTCTGGAAGTCGGAGTGGATCACCCCGGCCGCCTCGGGCGCGGTGGCGCCGGCCTTGATTGTCCAGGCCCGCGCTTCCTTCGGACCGGCCGTCAGGAACGTGGCTAGCCCGAGCGCGGAGAAGCCGGCCCTGGCCAGCTGGTTCAGGCCGGGTTCGCCAAGGCCGAGCTCGGCGAGAAGTTCGGCCGCCTCTTCGGCCGGCAAGTCGGCCAGTTCGGCCTCGGTCTTGGCGTCCAGGAACACCGACTCCGCGGGCGCGACCAGCTTGGCCAGCCGGTCCCGCAGCGCGTCGTCACCCAGCTCGGCGTCATCGACGTTGAACGCGTACAGGAACGGCTTGGCGGTCAGCAGGGTCAGCTCCCGCAGCAGAGCCAGATCGATCCCGGCGCTGGCCGCTCCGGCGAACAGGGTCGTGCCGACAGCGAGCAGCTCCTGCGCCTTGGCTGCGGCAGCAGCCACCGCAATCCTTTCTGAATCCTTAGAGAATTTTGATTCTTTGGCGAGTCGCGGAACCGCCTTCTCCAGCGTCTGCAGGTCGGCCAGCATCAGCTCGGTTGCGATCGTCTCGATGTCGCGTTCCGGCGACACATCGCCGTCGACGTGGCTCACGTCCGGGTCGGTGAAGACCCGCACCACCTGGCAGATCGCGTCGGTCTCGCGGATGTGGGCCAGGAACTGGTTGCCGAGGCCCTGCCCGGCCGAGGCTCCGCGCACCAGGCCGGCGATGTCGACGAACCTGACCGTGGCCGGGACGATCCTGGCCGAGTCATACAGCTTCGCCAGCTCGTCAAGGCGCGGGTCGGGGATCCCGACGACGCCGACGTTCGGCTCGATTGTGGCGAAGGGATAATTCGACGCCAGCACTGTCGCCCTCGTCAGGGCGTTGAACAGGGTGGACTTGCCGACGTTAGGCAGGCCGACGATGCCGATCTCTAGGCTCACCCGGGCGAGTCTACGAGGCGCGCAGGAGGCCAAAAGCCAACACTGTCGGTACGGCCTGGAATCATGGCGGGACATGAGTTCGGTCTTGTTGCTTATCGGGTTGCTTGTGGGTGGCTGTCTCGGTGTGGTGATCGGTTACCTGTATGCGCGCTCGCGGCTGGTAGGGGCGACGTCGGAGCTGGCGGCGGCCGCCAGCGCCGCCGATGAACGGGCCAGGGCCGCGACCGAGCGGGCGGCGCTGGTCGATCAGGCCGCCAACGAGCGGGCCGAGCTGATCGACGGGTACCTGGCCGAGCGGTTCCAGGCGCTGTCGGCGCAGGCCCTGGACCAGAGCCAGCAGCGGCTGATGGAGTTCAGCGAGATCAGGTTGCGCGCGGCGAACCTCAGCGCGGCCAGCGAACTCGACTCCCGGCGCAACGCGGTTGAGCAGCTGGTCGAGCCGCTCAAGCTCACTTTGGCCCGGGTGGAGGCCCAGCTGCGCGAGAGCGAGGTGGCCAGGCAGAGCTCGCACGCGGCGCTGAGCGAACAGGTGAAGTTCGCGATCGCGACCTCCGATCAGCTTCGGGCGCAGACGCAGGCGCTGGTGACCGCGTTGCGGCGGCCGGAGGCGCGCGGCCGGTGGGGCGAGATGCAGCTCCGCCGGGTCGTCGAGCTGGCCGGGATGAGCGCGCGGTGCGACTTCGATGAGCAGGTCAGCGTGCCGGACCCCAGGGTCGACGGCGCGCTGGTGCGGCCTGACCTGGTGGTGCGGCTGGCAGGCGGCAAGAACATCGTGGTCGACTCGAAGGTCTCGCTGGCGGCCTATCTGGAAGCGGCCGAGGCACCGGGCGACGACGTGCGGGACGCGCGGCTGGCGGCGCACGCGCGGCATCTGAAGGACCACGTGGACCAGCTGGCGGCCAAGAGCTACTGGGCGGCGCTGAGCCCGGCGCCCGAGTTCGTGGTGCTGTTCATTCCTGGCGAGGCTTTCCTTGCCCCGGCGCTGGAGCGCGAGCCCGGGCTGCTCGAGTACGCGATGGGCCGCAAGGTGCATATCGCGACGCCGACGACGCTGGTCTCGATGCTCAGGACCGCGCAGTACGCCTGGCAGCAGGCGGCTCTGTCGGAGAACGCGCGGGCGGTGTTTGACCTGGGCCGGGAGCTGTATGAGCGGCTGAACGGCCTGGGCGGCCATGTCGACGCGGTCGGCAAGGCGCTGGCGAACGCGGTCACGTCCTACAACCGGGCGGTCGGGTCGCTGGAGAGCAGGGTTCTGGTGACCGCGCGCAAGCTCAACCAGCTGGGCGTGACGGATGCCGAGATCGAGCAGGCCAAGCCTGTCGAGGTCGCGGTCAGGGCCTTGTCCGCGCCGGAGCTAGTTGAAGGCCCGGCAACTCTGTTCTCAGCGGACCGTTAACGCCCGCGCCTCTTAGCTGGAGGCCCGCTGCTTTGGGGGGCGGATGCCGTGGGGGAGGGCGAACTGGAGAGTCTCGCGCACCGACTCCGTCTCCTCGACGGTGTCGAAACCGACCTCCGCGAGCAGTTCGAGCACGTCGTCGACCAGGTTCTCCGGTACCGAAGCCCCGCTGGTGAGTCCGACCGTGGTCGCTGACTCAAGCCAGGCCGTCTCGACCGCGCTGGCGTCGTCGACCAGGTAGGCGGCCTTGGCCCCGGCTTCGAGCGCGACCTCGACCAGGCGGACCGAGTTCGACGAGTTGGCCGAGCCGACGACGATCACGAGGTCGGACTCGGCGGCGATCTGCTTGATCGCGACCTGGCGGTTCTGCGTCGCGTAGCAGATGTCGTCGCTCGGCGGGTCGATGAGCTGCGGGAACCGCTCGCGCAGCGCCGCGACGGTCTGGTTGGTCTCATCGACCGACAGCGTCGTCTGCGACAGCCACGCGACCCTGGCCGGATCCTTCACCTCGATCTCGGCCGCGTCCTCGGGTCCGTCTACGAGCACGATGCTGGCAGGCGCCTCGCCGGTGGTGCCGACGACCTCTTCGTGGCCTTCGTGCCCGATGAGCAGGATCTGGTAGCCCTGGGCGGCGAACCGGCGCGCCTCGTTGTGCACCTTGGTGACCAGCGGACAGGTGGCATCGATGGTGCGGAGCTTGCGGTCCTTGGCTTCCTCGTGCACCTGGGGTGCCACTCCGTGGGCCGAAAAGACGACCACGGAGCCCTCGGGGACCTCTTCGGTCTCCTCGACGAAGATCGCGCCGCGCTTCTCCAGATCCCTGACGACGTGGGTGTTGTGCACGATCTGCTTGCGTACGTACACCGGCGCGCCGAACCTTTCGAGCGCATGCTCGACGGTCTGGACCGCGCGGTCGACGCCGGCGCAGTACCCGCGCGGCTTCGCGAGCAGAACTCTCCTGGTTGGCTTGGACATGTCATCCATGGTAGGTGAAGCCTCTCGTGCCCCTGAGGCCATGCCCCGTACGGCCGCTGTTCAGGCGGCGCGCCGTCGAAGAACCGTCAGGCAGCAGCGCTAATGCGGCACGATGGCAGATGAAGGGACTCATCATCCGCTGTTGGGTGGAGGGTGGGGTGAAGCGGGTGGGGGCGGGGGCGAAGCGGGCGACATGCGCGACGAGCGGGCCAAAGGAGGCGATGAGGGTGCAAATACCGGAAGCGAGCGAACGGGTTGGGTCTGCACCGGTACGAGCGTTGCGAGCGGTGTTCTCGGGGATCGGGCAAATGCTGCTGGCCGCTGACCGGCTGCGAGCGGAAGATGCCCGCGAGAAAGCCCAGGCGCAGGAGCAGCCAGCGCAGCCAGCGCAGCCAGCGGCACCGAGGCCGTGGGGCGTGTCGGTCACGCCGTCGGTACGGCTGATCCCGCCGGGATCCGATGCGGAGGCCGACGACGACTTCGGTCGAAGCGCTCCTCCGACGTCGGCCCGGGCAGAGTCGGCCCGGGCGGAGTCGCCGGGCAAGCCGGCGGTTAAATCGCGGCCGGCCGACAAGCCAAAGAAACCGGCCCGAGCGAGTTCTTCGTCGCAGCGCCAGGCCCGCAGCGGTGCCAAGCCGACCAGTTCGTCCAGCGCCAGTGCGCGGTCGAGCGCCAGTACTCGATCGAGCGCCAGTACTCGATCGAGCGACAGCGCAAAGCCCGGTTCTGCGGTCAAGCCCGGCGCGGCCGCCAAGTCGAGCAGCGGCAAGTCCAGCGGGCGTCCCGGCCGCAAGGGGCAGACGCCGCCGTCACGGTTCCGCTCCCTCGACTCGACCGGCAATGTCCGGGTGCTCTCGGCCGAAGACGTCGCGGACATG
Organism: Streptosporangiaceae bacterium; assembly: GCA_035606435.1. Lineage (GTDB taxonomy): Bacteria > Actinomycetota > Actinomycetes > Streptosporangiales > Streptosporangiaceae > Chersky-822. Next base: position 4,730 of record DATNFM010000253.1, read on the forward strand.
ACAAAAGACGCCAGGCCGCCCGTCGGAGGAAGTACCGCCTCCGGACGGATTGAGCCGGGCCGGTCGGTCACCGGCACCGCGCGGCCGGCCCAGATCGTACGGCCGGCCGAGAGCGTACGGCCGGCCGAGAGCATACGGCCGACCGAGAGCGTCCAGCCAGGTGAGGGCATTCGATCGGATAGTCGCTGGCCTGGGTACCCGATGGCGGACTACCAGTCTCCAAGCGGCGCGGGCTACGGAGCCGGCAACGCGCAGGCTGATCCGGTAGCGGCCGCCGCCGAGTCCGCGACCTCGTTCGCCGAACTGGCGAACGTGCTCAGCAAGGCCAGATTCGCTTCGGCCGCCCCCACCACGTCGCCCGCAAGCGAACCAGTCGCCGTTCCAGACTCACTCGAGTACTCAATCCCGTCGGCTGACCCGGCGCCCCCGGCCGACCCAGTCGCTGTTCCAGTCCCGGTGGCCACTCCAGTCACGCCCGCAACTGAGGAAACGGACGCTGCCCGGGAGGGGACGGAGGCGGTCGAGGAGGCCGCGCTGCCGATTGCCGGGTACGACGGGTTGTCGCTGCCTTCGCTGCGGGCCCGGCTCCGCAACCTTGATGTCGAGCAACTCCAGGTGATCGTTGATCACGAGCGGATCCATGCCAACCGGGCCGACGTGGTAACGATGTTCGAGCGCCGGATCGTCAAGCTCAACGACGGCAACGCCTAGCCGCCGATGCCACTGGAAACAAGCGCCGAGTCGCCGATCCCGGTCAGGACCGCGCTTCGGCTGGTCGGTGAGTGGATCGGCAAGCTTGGCCGGGTCTGGGTCGAAGGCCAGATCGCCGAGCTCAACAAGCGTGGCGGCGCGGTCTTCCTGACCTTGCGCGACCCGGTGGCGGCGGTCTCGGTCCGGGTCGTCTGCCCGCGCCCGATCTTCGATGCCGCCATCCCCGCCCCCGCGACCGGCGCCCGCGTGGTCGTCTGGGTCAAGCCGGATTTCAACATGGCCCGGGGCTCGTTCTCGCTGAATGCCATCGAGCTGCGTGCCGTCGGGATCGGAGAACTGCTTGCCAGGCTCGAACGGCTGCGGCGCGCACTGGCGGCCGAGGGCTTGTTCGCCCGGGAGCGCAAACGGCGGCTGCCGTTCCTTCCGGCCAAGGTCGGGCTGATCTGCGGCCGCGACTCCGCCGCTGAGCGAGACGTGCTGCAGAACGCCGCCCGCCGCTGGCCTGCGGTCCAGTTCAGGGTCGAGCAGGTCGCCGTCCAGGGGCCATTCGCAGTCGAGGAAGTGACGGCCGCGCTCGGCGTCCTCGATTCTGACCGCACCGTCGACGTGATCATCATCGCTCGCGGCGGCGGCTCGATCGAGGACTTGCTGCCGTTCTCTGACGAGACACTCGTCCGGGCGGTCGCGGCCTGCCGCACTCCGGTCGTGAGCGCGATCGGGCACGAGCAGGACACCCCGCTGCTGGACCTGGTCGCCGACGTGCGAGCCTCGACGCCCACCGATGCGGCCAGGCGGGTGGTACCCGACATCGCCGAGCAACTCGCGATCGTGTCCGAGCTGAGGTCGCGGGCAAGGCGCCAGCTCGCTGGGCGGATCGACCGCGAGAGTTCCTGGCTGGCCGCGGTCAGGTCGAGGCCAGCGCTAGCCAGCCCAGCGGCCGAGCTGGGCCGGCGGCACGAACAGATCATTGCGCTCACCGAGCGTGCTCGCCGCTGTCTGGCGGCGAGCCTGGACCGCGCCGATGCTGATCTTGTTCACACCAGAGCGCGGCTGCTGGCACTGTCACCGGCTGCCACTCTTCGCCGTGGCTACGCGATTGTGCAACGCGCGGATTCGTCGGTGGTCAGATCCGCCGCCGAGGTCGATTCAGATGAAACACTAGTAGTTCGTTTTGCCGCTGACCAGCTAACTGTCACCGTGAGTAGTTGATTGACTACATGAAGTTCGAGCGTCAAAGTGCGCCTTATTACTCACTCTGCGTTGCGTTTCCCAGCGCTGGCCAATGGCGAAAACTAAGCTATCGTCCAGCGAACATCCAATGGCGGCTATCCACTCAGGGGTCTAGGGGCGTCTTAAGAGGCGAGTGGAAGCCAGCACACGGCTGCCAGCCGCGCCTTGGGCTGTTTGCGAGCCAGTGCTGGCTCCGCGTTTTCAGCACACCAAGATCAGGGAGGGCATGTCGTGCTGTTGCGGTCAACCTCTGCCGAAAACAGCGATGCCAAGGCGCAGCAGGAGACGGAACACGCGCAGAAGGACGGGTCGACGCCCGGGCAGATGACAGCTGAGCAGGAGACGAAGGCAGTGCAGCCGGAACCGACGACGGCTCAGTCTTCGCAGCTGGAGACGCCGGATGCCGCTCCTTCCGAACTCAACTTGCGGCCCGTGACCGAGACTCGGGCAATACCGAAGATGCGGCTCAAGCGAGCCGATCCGGACGGCACGACCCCGCCTGCCGCTTCAGTCGCCGAGACCGCCACGCCCGCTGAACCGACCGCCAAACCTCCCGCGACTCCGGCTCAACCGGTCGCCAGGCCTCCCTCCCCGCCGGTCGGCTCGACCGCCGCCCCGACCGCACCACCAGCCAGCCCGTCTGGGTCATTCAAGCCGCCCGCCGCGCCGGTACGCCCCTCCGCTACCCAGGAAACCCGGCCCGGTCCGATAACTCGATCCGCGTCGGCGAAGGCAGAGACGCCGGCCAAAGCAGAGACGCCGGCCAAGGACGAGAAGCTGGCCGAGGCAGAGACGCCGGCCAAGGCAGGGGCAGCGGCGAAGGCAGAGCCAGCAGAGCCAGCAGAGACAGCCGCTCGGGCGCAAGCGCCTACCGCCTCGCCGAGCGGTGTCAGGCCCCCGGGCGGCAGCGCGACCGAGCAGAAGATCGGCCGGGAGCCGATCACGAGGCCGATGGCGCGACCCAGGTTCGTCGCCAAGCCGACTCCGGACCCGGCGCCGGCGACCAGCGCCGGGACCTCAAGCGCAGCCCAAGCGGCCGCAACCGCCGCTATCTGGCCACCGGTGGCCGATCGGCCGCCCACCGGAAGACACGCTGCTTCCACTACGCCGAGGACCAACGGGCAGGCCGCAGCGGCACCGACCGCAGCGGCACCGACCGCACCGGCACCGACCGCCAGGCGAGCGCCGGACATCAGGTCCGTCCAGCCGAGCCGCGAGGCCGCCCGCCAGCTGACCTCGACGCTCCCGCTCCCCCGAGCCGAGATCGCGGCCGCGCTAGCGGCCAACCCCGTCCCGGTGAAGGAGACCGGGACTGAGGAGGCTGGCAAGGAGGAGACCGGGAAGGACAAGAAGGCCTGGCGGGCGCCTGGCCTCGACGGAGTCCGCGCGCTCGCGGTCCTGTCGGTCCTGGGGTTCCACGAGGGGCTGTCCTGGCTGCCGGGCGGTTTCCTTGGCGTCGACATCTTCTTCGTGCTGAGCGGGTTCCTGATCACCGACATTCTGGCGGCCAAGTTCGGCCGCGACGGCAACGTCGGGCTGAGCACCTTCTGGCAGCGCCGGGCCAGGCGACTGCTGCCCGCGCTCGGGCTCATGCTGGTCACGGTGACGGCGGCGGTCACTCTGCTCGAGCCCGACCAGCGCAGCACGTTGCCGCCCGCGCTGCTAGGTGCGATTACCTACACGAGCAACTGGTGGCAAGCTTTCGCCCACCAAAGTTATTTCTCGCTCTATGGCCCGCCACCGGTCTTCCAGCATCTGTGGTCGCTCGCGGTAGAGGAGCAGTTCTATGTGATCTGGCCGCTGATGCTGCTCGGCGTGCTGTTCGTGCTGCGCAACAAGGCGCTCCGGGTGATTTTCGCCTGGCTGGCCGCCGCCGCGTCGGCACTGGCGATGGCGCTGGTGTACCACAAGGGCGGCGACCCGTCGCTGGTCTACTACGGCACCGACACGCACGCCGCCGGCCTGCTGATCGGCGCCGCGCTCGCGCTCACCTGGCCGCTGAAGAAGGTCGCCGCGACGGTCGGCAAGCTGCGGGTGACGTTCGACGTGCTCGGTGTGATCGGCCTGCTCGTGCTCGCGTGGTCGATCTGGCGCCTTTCCGGCTCCAGCCCGTTCGCCTATCCGTATGGCCTGGTCATCGCCTCGCTCGCAGCCGGCGGCCTCGTGCTGGCCGCGACGGGCACCGGCCAGGTCGCCAAGATGTTCTCCTGGGCCCCGCTGCGCTGGCTCGGCGTCCGCTCCTATGGCATCTACCTGTGGCACTGGCCGGTTATCGCGATCACCGTAGGCCGCTACCCCCGCAGCGCGCAGTCCCCGATCGCGAACATCGTGGACGCCATCTTGCCGATCGGCCTCGCGGCGATCTCTTGGCATTGGCTTGAAGAGCCTATTTTGCGGAAAGGATTGCGGGCCGATTTCAAGCGACGCGGCAAGATCTTGCTGCACGCGCCCAAGACCCTGTTCCGCACGCCGGGCATGACCGCGCCGGCGTTGCTCGGGGTGCTCGCCTTGCTGGCCCTGACCGTGACCGCCGGATATGGCCTGATCGTCCAGCCAACGGGGCCGAACCTGGCGACCCAGATCAAGCACGCGGCGTTCATCGAAACGCAGACTCAGCAGCAGAACCAAGCACCGACCCAGTCGACCGGCCAGGCCAACCCCTGGTGGCTGGGTGCGCACGGCAAGGGACCGTACCGGGTGAACCGGCACCAGCATGTCGCCGTCGTGCACGACATCGGCACGAAGGTGATGTCGATCGGCGACTCGGTGATGCTCGCGTCGTACGCCGGCCTCGTCGAGGCGATGCCCGGCATCTACGTCAACGCCCAGGTGAGCCGGGCCATGATCGCCGGCATCGTGCTTGTGCAGAATCTCGCCAGGGAACACCGGCTGCGACAGGTCGTGGTGATCGGACTGGGCACCAACGGCCCGATCACGCTTGATCAGATCAACCAGATCAGGCACATCATCGGTCCCCGTCGCTGGTTGCTGCTCGTCAACACGTTCGTGCCCCGCTCCTGGGAGCAAGAGGTCAACTCCACGATCTACGAGGCCGTCCGCAAGTACCCGGACGTGATGCTGATCAACTGGCACAAGGCGATCGAGCACCACACCGACCTGCTCTACAGCGATGGCATCCACCCGATGCCGCCCTACGGCGGCAAGCTCTACGCCAAGACCGTCAAGGCCGTGGTGATCAAGGCGCTCAAGCACAAGCCGCAGGTCCGGCGAAAAGTCAAGGCGCCGCGTTCATCCGGCGGCAACTTCATGCTGCACCCGCACTAGGCTGAGCCTTCGTGACCGACAAGAGTGGGCCGCCCGACACTGCGAAGCCGCTTGGCTACGAACAAGCTCGGGACCAGCTAGTCGACCTGGTCAAGCGCCTCGAGGCGGGCGGATTGACGCTGGAGCAGTCGCTCGACTTGTGGGAGCAAGGCGAGCGGCTGGCTGCCATCTGCGAAGAGTGGCTGGAGGGAGCGCGAGCGCGCCTGGCCGCCGCGGTCAGCAAGCAGGCTGACGGCGACGAGCCCGACGACGATGCCACCAGGCCTTTCTAGTCGGCGAGCACCCTGCGATGATCACAAGATGACCGACAATCCGATGTCTGCCGGTGTCCGCAGCGCCCGTCGTCCCGATGATGGCCTGATGCAAGTCGAGACCGAACCGTCGGCTCCCGATCGGAACCTGGCGCTCGAACTGGCCAGGGTCACCGAGGCTGCGGCACTGGCGGCTGGCCGTTTCGTCGGACGCGGTGACAAGAACGCCGCCGATGGCGCGGCCGTCAGTGCCATGCGCCAGCTGATCAGCACGGTCTCGATGAACGGTGTCGTCGTGATCGGCGAGGGCGAGAAAGACCACGCCCCGATGCTCTTCAACGGCGAGCATGTCGGCGACGGCACCGGCCCGGACTGCGACGTGGCGGTCGACCCGATCGATGGCACCCGTCTGACGGCGAACGGCATGCCCAACGCGATCGCTGTGATCGCGGTAAGCCCGCGCGGCTCGATGTATGACCCGACGGCCGTGTTCTACATGAAGAAGCTGGTGGCTGGGCCCGAGGCGGCCGATCACGTCGACATCGACGCCACGGCCGCGCACAACATCGCCGCCGTCGCCAGGTCCAAGCGCTGCGACCCGCACGACGTGACCGTGGTCATCCTCGACCGCGACCGGCACGCGCCGCTGGTGGAGGAGGTCCGGGCGGCCGGCGCTCGGATCAAGCTGATCACGGATGGCGACGTGGCCGGCGCGATCCTGGCGGCCGGTGACGGCACCGGCGTCGACCTGCTGCTGGGAGTCGGCGGCACGCCGGAAGGCATCATCGCGGCGTGCGCGATCAAATGCCTCGGCGGGGTCATCCTCGGCAAGCTGGCGCCGCGCGATGAGGAGGAGCGGGACCGAGCCGTCCAGGCCGGTCATGACCTCGACCAGGTTCTCACCACCGATGACCTGGTCGCCTCGGATGACGCGTTCTTCGCCGCAACCGGAATCACCGACGGCGAACTTCTGAAGGGCGTACGGTACCGATCCGGCGGCGCGGCCACCCACACGCTGGTCACCAGAGCCCGCTCAGGCACGATCCGCAACATCCACAGCGAACACGCCCTCTGGAAAGTGTCGCGCTACTCGGTGGTGCCGTACTAGCAAGGCTGGGCCAACGGCCGGACGCGCGTCTGCTTCACATCCGTCAGATCGGCACCGACAGCAGGCGCGAGCGGCCTTCTACCGGCACTCGAGCGCGCGCCCAATCGACAATTGGCACCATAGATACCGTTGATCACATACACACCACCCGTTACGGTGATGCACGGCCTGGCCGAGCCCAATTCCGGGTGAATATGCAGATTCACCGGATTTTTTCCAGGTGAATATGCAGATTCACCGGGTTGGTTAGGCGGGTGGGCGGCGACGGAAGCCCGGGCGGCGGGGTGGGCGGACTACTACTGCCTTGACTGAGCCAGCGATTGTCGTGGTTCGGACCTCGATGATGCCTTTGGGCGGCTCTGGCTCTGAGGACTTGGCCCGGCCGCGTGCGCTCTTGGCGCCGCGTACGCTTCTGACGCCGAGGACGGCCCGGCCCGGCATCTCGACCGCGATTCCCTCCGGCACGATCAGCCTTACCTGACCGGCGACGGCGGTGACGTGGATGGTGACCCGGTGGCTCTGCAGGATCGCGTCGCGGAGATCGAGGACGACGTCTCCGAAGAACGCGGTAACCGGGAACGAGTCGGGCACGACCCACCGGCCCTGCCGCCGCTCGCGCGCGAACAGCGCCGTCACTGACCGGCGCGGATAGAGCCGGATCGGCTGGCCCGACGGCACCGACAGGTCGGAGGTCAACCGGACCAGTTCGCCGAGGGTCTGCGCCGAGAGCGCTTGCTCGGACCGTTCCTCGTGCTCGGCCAGGGAAAGCCGACCGTCGCCAGCCGCTTCGCTGAGCATGGTGATGACCAGATCCCGGTCAGCGTCGGAGGCCCGGAGATCGTGCGGTCCTGGTCGATTGCTCACATCTTGGAGATACCGAACCAGTCTTGCGAGGCTCTGGTCAGGCGAAGACGGCATGCGCCTATTATCGCCAGCTCTTGCCGCTGTCCTCGGTCGCCAGTTCGACTACACCAGATTCTGTCGCGTAAAAGAGCTGCCCGGCGTTCGCTCCCCAGGCGACCAATCCGGGCGGACCGGAGATCTTCACCTTGGAAGGGTTCCACCACGGACCCCAGCCATGGCCCGGCTCGAAGCGCCTGACTGCCACGTGGTTCAGCCCATCGACGCCCGCGATGAGGATGACGCCGTCCGACCACCGGACAGCGGTGACGCCACTGACGATTGAGCCGCCGAGACGGCCGTGCTGCGGTTTGGGTTCCGCGCCGAAAGCCTGTTCCATGGCCGCGACCGTAGCAAACTTCGCAAGGTCCCGGTCAATAACCCCGGACGCGACATACTGATGAATCGTCCAATCCTTCCAAGGTGGTGGCACTTGGGGCCGACCGGGCGGACTCGACGGATCGGAGATCCATAGCGGATACCGGGCCAGGCTAGCGGTGTTGCCGGCCTCGGCGAACGACAAATACGTATACAGGATTGGCATCCGGTTGAAGCGCTTGTGCAGTAGCCGCATTACCTGCGCCGCCCAGGAACTGACCTGACCTGGACCCAGACCGTCGGTCTGCTCAAGGTCGAGCATGATGCCGTCTTCGTCGCGGAGCCCGAGATTGTGCATCACCTCGGCGAAGAATTCGACGGTGTCGGCCGGGCCGGTCGCCGGGTGAGCGAACAGGTAGGCAATCCTGGCGAGCTTGGCGTTGGCGAAGTACTCCCAGTCCGCAGCGGCATCCGGGTTGATGTACCGCGAGCCGCCGGGGCCGAGTTCGGTGACCTTTACCGAGGCCCACACGATGTTGCCGGCTTCGTTCTTCCAGTTGCCCGGCGGACCCTGAAAGCTCGATACGTCGACGCCGCGGAGCAACTTTGGTGCCGCTTCGGGAGTATTGTCCGATTGACTGCCATCCATGGCGAAACACTATATGCCCGGCCACGGTCACGCGATCGCCACAACCTTTTGCAATGTTATTTACCCCCCTGCAGGAGTTGCGCCCTTTAGGTAGCGCTCGCGGGCCGCGTTGCCTACTGGACAACCACCGGGGGCGCCTGCGCAGACGCCGATGTCGCACAGGCGGCACGTCCATCTGGTGGCGCCCGGGCCGCGGATCATGCCGGTCAGCATCTTGCTGATCAAGTGTTCGAAGGTCTCGCGCTCCTCGTCTGACAGCACCGAGAGTGAGCCGAGCAGGACGGCGGTGCGCGCGGCCGAGACTTGTTCGGCGGCCGCTACGCCGGCCTCGGTCAGCATGACCGCCGTGCTGCGCGCGTCCTGGCCGGCCACGCGACACACGTAGCCCGACTCTTCGAGCCGATCGACCAGTCGGACGGTGCCGGACGAGGTGAGCCCGAGGACCTGACGCAGTCGGTCGATCGTCGGCCGGTCCAGGAAGTGCAGCAGGGCCGACAACGCGGCGGCAGCCGAGTCTGACCGTCCGGCCGCCGCCGAGACCGCATCCGCAGACCGGTCCGAGACCGCCAGGGCCAGCGCTCCGAGGAGGTTGGCCGCTCGGTCTAGGCCATGCCGGTCGACTCCGCTCCGGGCAAGACTGACCCGATCGGGGTGGGCCGGGTCAGCCAAGCTCGTAGCTGAACGTGTAGGTGCCGGGCGGGGTGGCCGTGGCGATCGCCTCGCCCGCGCCGGTCAGGCCGCGCAGGTCGCCGGTGCCCGACCCCTCGACGACCTGCCAGGTGCTCCTGGCCTCGCCGCTGGAGAACGTGCCGTCGGCCCGCAGCACGAACGTGCCGGTGCGGCCGCCGAGCGTTCCCACGTTGCGCTGATAGCCCGTGAACGTCGCAGTACCGTCGTCGCGGTAGCACATCACCGCGTCCCACTGGCCCTGGCCTTCGATCTCGCCGGTGAAGGCGAACGTGACCGTCGCCTTGGTCAGCTTGCCGCCGCCGTCGAGTTCTTCGTAGGTGTTCTCGTCCCAGGACGAGACCGTGAACGTCCCAGTCGCCTGTGCCATCGTTCCGCCTCCGCTCGTCGATTAATGCGTGACTCACACACTAATCTATCGACGAGCCGGACCGGCCCCCAGGGCGAGGTGCGGTTAGAAGCCGGCTGGGTTGCGGTCGCCGCCTAGGGCTACCCGGAGGAGGTTTTCCGCTGCGTCGGCGGCGGCGCGGGCAGTGATGGCGTGCGTGTGCGCACGGTCCAACTCCTCGAGGCCGATGCAGTCGAAGGCGACGCGGGCGTCGTGCGCGGCCTGCTGGAGTTGCCTGGCGGCCTCGGCTAGATCGACGCCGTGCGCGTCGAACGCGTCCACGGGACTGCTGCTGGCTTCAAAGGTGCTCCCCATTGGTCACTCCCTCACCAAGAATGCCACTACGTTGCAAGCCATTTACCCTGCGCAAGCTGTGGCATGCATGTTGATTGGAAGATACGGTCGCGGACATGACCGACCGCCCGTCAACCCCCGCGCCGCTATGGATCGTGGCCGGTCCGCCGGGGTCGGGGAAGTCGACCGTCGCCGAGCTTTTGCTGGATCAACTGGAACCGACACCGGCCTTGCTGGACAAGGACACCCTGTACGGCTCATTCGTTGCGGCGACGCTGGCTTCCGGCGGGCGACCGGCCGGAGAGCGCGAGGGACCCTGGTACGACGAGCACGTCAAGGTCCACGAGTACGCAGGCATGACAGCCACGGCCAGGCAGGTCAGGTCCTATGGCTGCCCGGTGCTGTTGTCGGGCCCGTTTACCAGTCAGATCCATGATCGGCAGCGCTGGGACGACTGGGCCGTCGAGTTGGGCGGCGGCACCATATTCCTGGTGT
>DATNFM010000254.1:0-11250 GCA_035606435.1 Streptosporangiaceae bacterium
CCACTGCCAGTTCAGCTGGTTATTGGCGAGGTCGGCGTCGGCGAGCAGGGCCAGGAAGTGGTCGGCGCCCAGCCGCCAGTCGATGTAGAGATCCTTGGTCAGGAATGAGGCGACGATCATCCGGGCCCGGTTGTGCATGAACCCCGGGATGAACCTGCACGTCAATCCGCGCAGTACCGGCCAGTTCCCGCAGCCCGGTCACCCGCCGCTGCGCGTATCCGGAGACGTCGTCGGCCAGGTGGATCGATCTGGCGCCAGCTTCGGCCGCCAGATCGGCCACAGCCCGAGTCCACGCCCCGCGCCGGATCACCAATTGACCGCCGCGTTTCCTGAGACTGGCGTCCAGGTCGTGCAGCGACCCAAGCATGAACGCCAGCCGAGTCCGGTTCGCGCCGTGCCGGTCAAGGATCGCCTCGTCGAGCACGAACACGGGAATCACCTGATCGGCGCCAGCGGCAGCCGCCGCTAGCGCCGGATTGTCGGTGACCCGCAGGTCCCTGGTGAAGACCATCACCGACGTACTGCTCACAACCGACGTCCCCCCGGAGCCGGAGTATCGAAAACCCGGCCACGACGAGCCGGCGCCACAAGTACGGCTAGCTTAACCTGAGGACGATGATCGGCCGACTCCTGGCCGCGGATCAGGGAGCTAGCTCGTGAGCGTCTTGGTCCACAAGCTGGTGATCGGGATTCCGACTTCGGCTAGCATCCGCCGGAGCAAAGGTAGTGAGAGCCCCACGACATTGCTCGGATCTCCGTCGATCCCGGCGATGAACGGGGCGCCCAGGCACTCCAGGCTGAACGCGCCCGCCATCGCGGCCGGCTCATCGGTAGCGACGTAGGCGGCGATCTCGGCCTCGGTGATGTCAGCGAACCGGACGACCGTTCGGCCCACGGCGTCGGTTCGGCGCCCGGAAGCAGGCCGGGTCAGGCAGTGGCCGGTGTAAAGAACGCCTTCGCGCCCGGACATGCGCCGCCACAGCTCGGCCGCCTGCGCGGCCGAGGCTGGCTTGCCGTACGCCACGCCCTCGAAGTCGAGCATCGAGTCGCAGCCCAGTACGAGCGCATCCGGACGGGCGGCCGCCACGGCCTCGGCCTTGCGCTCGGCCAGCTCGGCGACGACCTTGTCGGTGTCCAGGCCAGGGTCGGTGGTCTCGTCTATTCCGCTCACGACGACCTCGGGGTAGATCCCCGCGTTCTGCAGCAGCCGCAGGCGGGCAGGCGACGAGGAAGCCAGGATGAATGGGATCTCGTCGCCTCGTGCCATGCCAGCAAGGGTAACAACCCGCCAAACTTCTTCATTCGGAGAAAAATTAGCGCGGGCTTTCTTCCTTGCCGGCCAGAGGCGGATCCGGGCTCCGGTCCTGCTGGTCCGCCCGGGCGCGATTGAGTTCCCTAATGCTGTAGGCCGTCGTGCCCAGGACGATCAGACCGGCCAGCGCGATGCTCAGGCCGGTTCCGAGTCCGGAGAACGGCAGCACGTCGGTGAGGATCAGCACGCCGCCCAAACCGAGCGCGCCGACGCCGAACAGCACCGCCGTGGCCTTCGCGACCCGGTTGGTCGCGGTCTTCTCGGCGGCGGTGCGAGCCAGTTCCGTCGCCGTCGCCAGCCGCCGCCTGGCCCACTCGTACTCGATCGCGAACACCGCCAGCGCCAGCACGATCACCAGCAGGCCAGGTCCGGGTGCGACGATCAGCACCACGCCGACCGCGAGGATCACGGTGCCGAGCGCGGTGACAGCGATCCGCCGGAGCAGCCGAACGAGATCATTCACTGGGTCACTCCGGCCAGGCTGAGGCCGATCACGCCGATCACGACCAGAGCGATCGAGGCGACCTTGAGCACGGAAGCCGACTCGCCGAGCACGACGATCCCGACGATTGCCGTGCCGGCGGCGCCGATGCCGGTCCAGGTCGCATAGGCCGGCCCGACCTCAAGCCGCTCAAGCGCGACGTTGAGCAGCGCGAAACTGACCAGCGCGCACAGGGCGAACCCGACGGTGGGCCAGAAGTGGGAGAAGCCATGGCTCTGCTTGAGCAGCACGGCGAAACCGGTCTCGAATATCCCCGCCGCCACGATTAGAAGCCACGCCACCGAGCCACCCCCGTCAGCGCTCTGCTGGCTAATCCTTAAGTCACTTCCCCCGGAAAGACCCGAACATGTCGAACCTAACCGACCAGGGGGTCAGGAAACCTCGCTGGGGTTGACTCCTACTCCGCCTCGGTCGCTGCTCTCGTAGGCCGCCAGCGCGAACCTGAGCACGCCGACGGCCTCCTGGGCGCTCCATAGCAGCGGGCCTTCGCCGGTGTGCAGCCAGTGCAGCCAGTGCCGTCCGCTTCCCGTGAAGCTGCTGCCCCAGTCGTCGTCGAGCGCGTGGTAGCCGCGCATCTCGCCGTCGGCGTAGACCTCGAGCACGGGCTGCTGGATTCCGCGCCCGGTGCACCGGTTGACCCGGGCGAAGCCCTTGCTGCCGGTGATCTCCCAGCGCTCGTCGTTGGTGTAGTAGTCAGAACGCAGGTACATCTCGAGCCCGACGTTGACGTCCCAGCCGCCGCGCACGCCGTTCTCGTGCTGCCAGCTGATCATCGTCGGTGCGTCGAGCACCACCCCCGGACCGACCTCGGTGGCGCCGATCCAGGCCCTGACCTCTTTGATCGGACCGAACAGCCAGATCGCGGTCGCGAGCTTGTGCCAGCCGTCGTCGAAGACCATGATGCCCCGGCCGCGCTTCATCTGCTCCCACTGCCAGAGCCAGCTGGACAGCGGCACGTCCCAGCCGCCGTGGGCGCTGCCGACCATCTTCAGGTGATAGCCGATCACCGAGCCGATCTCGCCGGAGCCGGCGATCTCCTTGAGCTTGCGGAGCGGGGAGTAGAACAGGTAGTTCTCCATCACCCGCAGCACCCGGTCGTTCGCCCGGGCGACGTCCAGCATGCGCTGGGCCTCGGGCAGGTCGTTGCACATCGGCTTTTGCAGGTTCACGTGCCAGCCGTAACCGAGCAGCTCGGGTACTCCGTCGGCGTGCAGCTGGACCGGCAGCAGGCACTCGACCGCGTCGACCTCAAGACCGCTGGCCGCCAGTTCGGCCGCCGAGGCGAATGTCGTAGCCGCAGGCCAGTCCGCCTGGCGCTGCTCGCGCCGCTCTTCCAGCGGGTCGACCAGCGCTACGACCTCGACGTCCGGGTTATCCCGATAGCCGCGGACGTTGAGGTCATAGATCCGGCCGAGCCCGATGAAAGCAGCCCGAACTGGTCGGTCATACGGCACAAAAGTCATGTGCCAGTATAAGCCGGAGAAGCGTAGTTTACGGACTGCCGTCCGTAAACCACGCTTCTGGTGCTAGCTAATCAGTCAGTCGCAATCTTGTCTTCGATGGTCATGTAGTCGCGGGCCTGGGGGTGCCCGATCGACAGGCCGGTGTCTGAATCGAAGAACTGCAGGTTCGACGTCTGCACCGCCAATTCGACCGGCTGGCCCGCCCCGATCGTGCTGCGCGCGGCGACCCGGGCGGTCCACAGCGACTTGCCGCCGTCGAGCGGCAGCGCGGCGTCGTCGGCGTCCTCGCCGGAACCGGCCGCGGTGGCCTGGCCCAGCGCGGCGTGCCGGACCGGCGGGGCGTCGATCCTGAACAGCACGTGGATCTCGGTGCCCAGCGCCTCGGTGACGTCGGCCCTGGCCTGAATCCTCGGCCAGTCCGCGTCGGCCAGGCTGCCGTCCTCGAAGTCCGACGGGCGGATGCCCAGGATCAACTGGCGGCCGATGTAGCCGTCGAGCCCGGGCCGGGAGGCGAACAGTGCCTCGGGCACCGGCAGCCGGTAGTCGGCGAAGGTGACGGCGGGGCCGTCGTCGCGGACCAGCGCGGCTTCGACGAAGTTCATCGCGGGCGAGCCCATGAAGCCGGCCACGAACAGGTTCACCGGCGAGTTGAACAGCGTCTGCGGGCTGTCGACCTGCTGGAGCTTGCCGTCGCGCATCACGCAGACCCGCTGGCCGAGCGTCATGGCCTCGACCTGGTCGTGGGTGACGTAAACGGTCGTCACGCCCAGCCGCTCGTGCAGCTGGGACAGGGAGGCCCGCATCGACACCCGGAGCTTGGCGTCCAGGTTCGACAGCGGCTCGTCCATCAGGAACGCCTGGGGTTCGCGCACGATCGCGCGGCCCATCGCGACCCGCTGGCGCTGGCCGCCGGACAGGGCGGCGGGCTTGCGCTTCAGGTAGTCGGTCAGGCCGAGCAGGCCAGCGACCTCGTTCACCCGGCGCTTGATCTCGGGCTTCGGCGTCTTGCGCTGCTGCAGGCCGAAGGCCAGGTTCTGCTCGACGGTCATGTGCGGATACAGGGCGTAGTTCTGGAACACCATCGCGATGTCGCGGTCCTTGGGCGGCAGGTCGTTCACCACCCGGCTGCCGATCGCGATCGTGCCCGAGGTGATCTCCTCGAGCCCGGCGATGGAGCGCAGCGCGGTCGACTTGCCGCAGCCGGACGGGCCCACCAGCACCATGAACTCGCCGTCGGCGACTTCCAGGCTGAGTTCGTCTATCCCGCGCACATCACCCGGATAGGCCTTGGTAACCCGGTCAAGCACGATCTGGCCCACTGGACTTCCCCTTCACATCGTCAGGCCGAGCAACTGAGCGGCCGCCTGGCTGCTCGCTCTCGTAGCGCCGAAGGTTGCAAGGTATACCTCAGCAGGAGGATGCCACACAGGCAGGCCCATTTCGACAATAACGGAATCTGGCCTGGCGATGATGAGAGCGCTAACAATTTCTTGAGCGACTCGGTAGCGATGAGCATCCCTGACGACCACGATAAGTGACCGGCCGGCCGCGTCGGCCAGTACCG
Organism: Streptosporangiaceae bacterium; assembly: GCA_035606435.1. GTDB lineage: Bacteria > Actinomycetota > Actinomycetes > Streptosporangiales > Streptosporangiaceae > Chersky-822. The sequence continues at coordinate 4,842 of DATNFM010000254.1, forward strand.
TCTGGGCGGCGGCCGGGTCGTCGGCGGTGCTGATCCTGCGGATGTCGCCGGCCGGGACCCAGGTGCTCAGGCCCCAGGGAACGGTGCCGACGGCGATGTTGGATGGCGGGACGATCTCGGCCAGCAGGGGGGTGGTGAGCGGGCCGGGGGAGCCGTGAACCTGGATCGCGCGTCTGGCCGCGGCCAGCCCGATCTCCTCCGATGAGGCCGGTCGTGGGGTCCTGGGCGGCCGCGAAGCGGCCGCCCAGGACCGGAGCGCATGGACTCGCCCGGCCGACTCCTCCAGCCTCGAAGCCGGGATCTGGCCAGATCGCACGGCTTCGACCAGTGCGTCTCGCACGGCCAGGTACGTCGGCTCGTCATGGTCCCGGCCGAAGCACAGCAGGTCCGTCCCGGCCGCGACCGCCAGCACGGCCGCCTGGGCGATCCCGTAGGGACCGGCGACCGCGCGCATCTCCAGCGCGTCGGACACGATCACGCCGCCGAAGGCGAGCTCACCGCGCAGCAGGCCGGTGAGCGCGGCGGCCGACAGCGACGCGGGCAGTTCTCCAGTGAGCCCTGGTACCCGCAGGTGGCCCGGCATCACCGCGCGGACTCCGGCCTCGATCGCGGCCTCGAACGGCGGCAGGTCGCGCTTGGCGACCACGTCGAACGAGCCGTTCACCGCTGCGATCACATGATGGCTGTCGATGCTGGTGCTGCCGTGCCCGGGGAAGTGCTTGGCGCAGGCGGCGACTCCGGCGGCCTGGAGACCGGCCACGGCGGCGGCCGCGTGCCTGGCCACGAGCGCGGTGTCGGCACCGAACGACCTGGTGCCGATCACCGGGTTGTCGGCGGCGGTGTTCACGTCCACCGACGGGGCCAGGTTGAGGTTGACGCCGAGCTCGGCGAGGTCGGCACCGAGAGCCTGGTGGATCGCCTCGGTCAGCGCGACGTCGTCGACCGCGCCGAGGGCGGCGTTGCCTGGATACGGCGATCCGGTCTGGTGCGCGATCCTGGTGACGTCGCCACCTTCTTCGTCGATCGCGATCAGGGGCTCGTCAGCGGCATCGCGCAGTTCGGCGATCAGCCCGGCCAGCTGCGCCTGGCTCGCGATGTTCGGGCCGAAGACGGTCACTCCGGCCAGCCCGTCGCCGAGTGCGGACAGCACCCAGGCGGGCGCCGACGACCCGGGGAACGGCGGAATCAGCAGCGCGTCGGCCAGCCGGGCCAGGCCCGGGTCGGCGGTTACGGGCGAGGTGTTCATCGAGTTATCCCTTCACAGCGCCGGCCACCAGACCGCCGACCAGCCGGCGCCGCACCAGCAGGAAGAACAGCATCACCGGGATCGTGTAGAGCGTGGACGCGGCCATGATCGGCCCCCACTGGGCGCCGCCCCGGCCGAAGAAGTAGGTCACGTAGATCGGCAGCGTGTAGAGCGAGTGCGACTGGCCTAGGAACGTCAGTCCGACGATGAACTCGTTGTAGGCCGTGATGAAGGCGAAGATGCTGGTGGCGACTAGCCCGGGCGCGACCAGCGGGAACAGGATCCGCCAGAAGATCCTGGGTCCCGTCGCGCCGTCGATGGCCGCTGCCTCCTCGAGCTCCCTCGGCACCGTGGCGACGAAGTTGCGCAGCATCCAGATCGAGACCGGCAGGGCCTGGGCCGAGTACACGATGATCAGGCCGAGCAGGTCCTGGGCCAGGTTGAGCTTGGAGAAGTCCAGGAACAGCGCGATGATCAGCGCCTGGCCCGGGATCATCTGCACGATCAGCAGCATGATCAGGAACGAGGACCGGAACCTGAACTTGAACCTGGCCACAGCGACGGCCGCGAGCAGCGAGAGCAGCGATCCCAGCAGAACGGTGGCAAGCGCGACGATGAGGCTGTTGCGGAAGAACAGGAACACCGAGCCGATGCCCGAGGCCTGACCGCCGATGACGGCCTTGAAGTTGCCGAACGTCGGATGCGCGGGCAGCAGGTGCGGCGTCTGGCTGTAAATCTCCTGCGACGGCTTGAACGCCGTGGAGATCATCCACAAGACGGGGAACAAGGTCAGCAAGGCGACGAGCACCGCAAAGCCGTTAAGGCTAAACGACTTTAGTTTTTTCGAAGTGACAGCTGCGGTGCTCATGTCAGCGCTCCTTGCCTGACCGACGCGCGGACATAGCCCAGGGTCACCACCAGCAAGATGAGGGTGAAGATGAGGGCCAGCGCGCCGCCGAGGCTGTAGCTCGGCGGGAACTGGAACGCCTTGTCATAGATGTACAGCGACAGGTTGAACTCGTCGCGATTCCCCGGGAAACCCGTGATCAGGTAGGTCTGGGTAAAAATGTTCTAGTCCCAGATCACCGAGAACAGCAGCAGGACCAGGAAGATCGGCTTCAGCAGCGGAAAGGTGATCTGCCGGAAGACGGCGACCGGACCGGCCCCGTCCACCCTGGCGGCTTCGTACAGCTCGACCGGGACCGTCTTCAGGCCGGCCAGCACCGCCACCGCGATGAACGGGAACGCCTGCCAGACCACGAGCAGGGCGAGCACGGTGTAGGCCTGCAGCGGCCCGTTGGTCGTCCAGTTGTAGCCGGACCAGCTGGTGTTGCCGACCAGCCAGTGCGGCATCCGGCTCAGGGTCCAGTCGACCAGGCCGCCGTCCGGGTTGAACAGCCAGTAGAAGAGCACGCTGGCCGCGACCGGGGGCACCGACCAGGCCAGCAGGGCGGCCGTGCTGACGAACGCGGCCATCTTGCGGCCGAGCCGGTTGAGCAGCAGGCCGATCAGCGTGCCGACGATGAGCGTCAGCGGGACGGCGACCAGGGCGAAGATCACCGTGATCCGCAGCGACAGCCAGAACTCGGAATCGGCGAACGTCTGGGTGAAGTTCGCGAACCCCACCCACTGGGTCGGCTCGGCCCCGGTGAGCTGGGGTAGGCCGTAGTTCTGGAACGAGTAGGTGACGATCTGGGCCAGCGGCCACAGCGGGACGAGGACGATGCCGGCCAGCGCGGGCAGGAGCAGCAGGTACGGGGCCAGCTTGTGCCGCCGGATGAAGCCGCTCAGGCCGCCGCCCGGGCTGGTCCGGTCGGGCCTGGCCGACGCCGCGCTAACCGCGGCGCCGACCTGGCGTTCGACTGTATTCGTCATGACCGGCAGGTTAGGACTCGTTGCCGGTGTTGAGCACGTTGGTGAGCTCGGTGTTGGCCTTGGCGACCGTCGGGCCGAATGGTGCGCCCTTCATCAGCGCCTTCATCATGGTCGGGATGATCGCGTCGGTGGCGTCGGCGGTGGCCCAGTTCTTGGAGTTCAGCGGGGAGATCTGGGTGTAGCCGGCCGCCTTGGCGAAGCCGGACAGGATCGGGCTGCTCGCGTAGCCCGGGTTCGACAGCGCGGTGGTGAATTCGGGGAAGAAGCCCTGGGAATTCGCGAACGTGGTGGCGTTCGGCGGGCTGTCCATGATGGTGATCAGGTCCCAGGCGGCGGTCTTGTTCGGGCTCTTGGCCCAGACGCCCAGGTCAGATCCGCCTGCGAATGCTGGAGCGGGGTTGGGGCCGTTCTCGCTCGGGATCGGGAACGAAGCCCAGTCGGCCTGGAACTTCTTGCTGACGGCTTCCAGCTGACCTTCGGCCCACGGGCCGTCCATGTACATGTCCAGCTTGCCTTCGGCGAAGTCCTGGTTGGAGCCGCCGGAGGTCGCGCCGGGCGCGCCCAGTTCGGTCTGGCCGATGTACTTAGCCGGAGACACGTGCTGGGTCAGGAACAGGTCGGCGTAGAACTTGATCCCGGCCTCGGAGGCCGGGCTGGTCAGCTGGCCGGCCCACTTGCCGTTCTGCTGGACCGCTACCTGGCCGCCGGCGCCCCAGATAAAGCTGACGATCCCGTTGGTGAAGTTGCTCGGCGCGCCGAGGCCGTAGGTGCCAGGGAACTTCTTCATCAGCAGCTTGGCGTCGGCGAGCAGCTGAGCCCAGCTGGTCGGGGGCGCGGCGATGCCGGCCTTGCTGAATTCGTCCTTGCGGTACCAGATTCCGCGCACGCCGCCGAACCAGGGAACGGCGAAGTTGCTGGTCCCGACCGTGTCGTTGGCCAGGTTGCCCTTGATCAGTGAGGTACCAGGCGACCAGGCCGAGACGTCGCTGGTGATGTCGGCGAGCGCGCCCTGCGAGGCGATGCCCGGCGTATCGGTGTTACCGAGCTCGGTGATGTCGGGGCCGCCCTTGCCGCTGGACAGGGCATTGGTCCAGTCGGTCACCCGGTTGCCCCAGGGGATCCAGTCGACCACGACCTTGGTGTTCTTGAAGGCGGGATACTTGGCGTGGAACTGCCTGACGACGCCGTTCATCCAGGTGACCTGGGATGGCAACGACGAGCCCATGCGCCACACCACCAACTTGGCCGGTGCCGCTGCGGCCGACTGCGAACTGCTGCTGCCGCCCGAGCCGCACCCCGCCGCCACTCCGCTCGCGAGCACGAGCACAGCTCCGATGGCGCCCGCCGATCTGGTGATTTTCACTGCCCGATCTCCCTTCCCGGCCCGCTCGCTCGGGGTCGCTAGGGTGGCTGTGCGGTCCCTATGTCGGGGCCGCCACTAATGTGAACCGAAACTAACAGGAAACTTTCCTATAAGATAGGGCCCGTTGCAAGATTGAGACCCGGTTGCGCGGTAGGCGTTTGGGGGCGGCTGGGCGTTGCCACGCTAGACGAAGGTGGTATCGGCGGGGCACTGTGTTGGCAGCGGCGCGTAGCGGGCGCGCTCCCAGGCAACGGGGCGTTCCGCGCGGGCGTGTTGGTGTTTGACAGGTTTGTATTGACAGGCAGTGGCCGGTGGGCAGGCGGCGTCCCTGGCTCTTGGCGGGAGGGGCGCGGGTGGGAGCGGCGAGGGTGGGAGCGGCGACGGGTGGGAGGGCCGGCCTGAACAGGCGGCCCGGGACTCCTAGCCTGCTGCGCGAGCTCAACGACCGGGCGGCGCTGGAGTTGCTGCTGACCGAGGGCCCCATGACCAGGGCGCAGCTCGGGACGCGCACCGGGCTGTCCAAGGTGACCGCGTCCCAGTTGCTTAGCCGACTCGAGGATCGCGGGCTGGTCGAGGTGGCCGGTGAGCAGGCCGGCGGCCGAGGGCCCAACGCCGCGCTGTACGCCGTGGTGCCGTCCTCCGCTTACGTCGCGGGACTGCACGTCGAGCAGGATGTGGTCAGTGCCTGCGTGGCCGATGTCACCGGCCGGGTCGTGTCGGAAATCGCGGTGGACCCGAACGGATCTGGTGATCCGGTCGAGCTGGTGCGCGGTGCGGTGGGGACGGCCTGCAGCGCGGCCGGGATCTCGCCCGAGGCGCTGCGCGCGTTCGTGATCGGGACGCCCGGCGTGCTCGATCCGAGGACTGGTGACCTGCGGCTGGTCGTGAACCTGCCAGCCTGGCACGAGGGCGTGCACGAGGCGCTGAGCGCCGACCTCGGCCGGCCGGTGACGATCGAGAACGACGTGAACCTGGCCGCGATGGCCGAGCGCGCGGTCGGCGCGGCTCAAGGCGTCGAGGACTTCGTGCTGGTCTGGATCGGCGTCGGCCTGGGCCTCGCGACCGTGCTTGGCGGACGCCTGCACCGGGGTGTCGGCGGCGCGGCCGGCGAGATCGGGTATCTGCCGGTTCCGGGGGCGAAGCTCCCGACCGACCTTGATCATCCGGCGACGGGCGCGTTCCAGTCGCTAGTCGGGGCCCAGGCGGTGCTGCCACTGGCCGCTCAGTACGGGTTTGTCGCCTCGACCGCGGGCGGCGCCGTGCGAGCCGCGGTCCAGGCCGCGATCGACCAGGCCGCGATCGACCAGGCCCCGATCGATACCGGCGGTGATGGTTCGCCGGCAGTTGAGGCAGTGATTGAGGCCAGTTCGGGCGGCCCCGGCGGCCCCGACGAGGTGGTCGGGAACCAGATCGACGGCGCTTCGGCTGGCATCGAGTCTGCTCGTGGCGTGGTGGCTGGCGATGGGTCGGCTGGCAACGAGCCGGCTGGCAAGGGGTCGGCTGGCAAGGGGTCGGCTGGGCTTACGCCGGCTGGTGATGAGGTGCCTGGTGGGGACTCGGCCGACCGCGCTCCGCTGGCGGGCGTGCGGATCAGAAAGATGACGGCGGGCGTGCCGGCGGCCGGGTTCGGGCCGGTCGGCAGCGGGCGGGGCGCGGAATTCCTGGATGAGCTGGCGAGCCGGGTCGCGACCGGGGTCGCGGCGATCTCGGTGGTGCTCGACCCCGGGCTGGTGGTGCTCGGCGGCGAGGTTGGCCTGGCCGGCGGCGAGGCGCTGGCGAGCCGGGTCGCCGTCGAGGTCGGCCGGATCTGCCCGGCCCGCCCGCGCGTCGTCCCGACCGGCATCAGCGGCGGCCCCGTCCTGCGCGGCGCCATCCTTGCCGCCGTAGACCGAGCCCGCGCCGAACTGCTGGCCTCCGTGGCGAGC
>DATNFM010000255.1:0-18977 GCA_035606435.1 Streptosporangiaceae bacterium
GGTGCTGGGCGGAGAGGGTCCGCAATGCGTTTCTTATGAAAGGCATTTATCTTTGACAGCCACCTGGTCACTGTCCCTGATAGGCGCCGATGACCGGGGTGAAGCCGTCGGAACCGAACGTGAGCACGGCCGCGTACATCACGCGGGCGGCGTTGGTGCCTTCTTTTGGCGCGACCTTCGGCGACAGCGGAGTCGTGCTGATCACCTTGTTTTTCTCGGTCACCCAGCCGTGGAAGAAGATCCGGTCCTGGCCCGCGACCCGGGATCCGGTCACGTCGGCGCTGCCCGGCCCGCACAGGCCGTGGGTGCTCGAGCTGTTGAGCAGCGTCGTGCCGCCGCTGTTCGGCCAGGTCCAGATGTGCTGCGACTTGAACCATTCAGTCGAGTAGCCGCATGAACCGAAGTTGCCGTGCGCCACGAACAGGATGAACCAGCCGCCGTGCTGGATCAGCGACGGCGCCTCGATCGTGTCGGTGAACGTTCCGGTCGACGACGCCAGCAGTTGGTGGCTCACGCCGACTACTCCAGTGCCGCCGGCGATGGACAGGCGTACCATCCTGATCGTCGCGGGCTCGCCGATACCCGGGTTGGCCTGCGTTTTGTAGACCAGGAACAGCCGCTGCTGGCCGGCGATGGTCACGATGACTGGCGAGGCGTCGATCACTCCCTCGCCGCGCGTCCGGTTACCTGGGGACGCCGTCATCGGGTCGCCGGGACCGTACTTGGAAAAGCACACCAGCGGTCTGGGATCAGGGGTGAACGGGCCGTTCTTGGACTTGCCGTGAGCGGTGCCGATGCACCGGGCGCCGTTGGCCGGCTTGGCGTCGTTGCCCGCCGGGTTGCCCGCGGTTCCTTTTAGGGCGGCCGAGAAATACACCACGAAGGCGCCGGACGTCGTCTTGATCATGTCTGGGGCCCAGATACCCCGGCTGGGGTTGGCCCAGCCTGGCAGGGAGCCCATGAGCTGGTTGACCGGGGTGGACCACGGTCCGGCCGCGGTCGAGGCGGACGATTCGTGCAGTCCCCCGCCGGTGTTGAAGGCGTAGAAGGCGTTGTTGTAGAACAGGACGCCGGGATCGGGCGTGTCGTGGTTGGTGCCCGACGTGGTCTTGACCGGAAGCGGATAGCTTGCTGCTGCTTGCCCGGGTGTGGCGCCGGCGCCGATCAGCATCGCTCCGGCTGCCGTCAATACGGCTGCCCATTTCATAATCACGGCCAATTGGACGTGCTACCGACGGGACGAGTTCCCGGAATTAGCGAATTAATGCCGCGAATTTCAGAAGGCGTAGGTGCCGACCTGGTCGGCTGGGACGATCCGCACGCCAAGCGGCAGCAGCGAGATCGGGATCAGCTTGAAGTTAGCCAGGCCCAGCGGGATTCCGATGATCGTGATGCACAGGGCGATGCCAGTCACCAGATGGCCGATCGCCAGCCACCAGCCGAACAGGATGATCCAGATAATGTTTCCGAGCAGCGAGCCGACCCCGGCGTTCTGGTTCGGCACGGTCGTGCGGCCGAACGGCCAGAGCACGTAGTTCGCGATCCGGAACGCCGCGATGCCGAACGGGATCGTGATGATCAAGACGAACGCGACGAGGCCGGCGAGCGCGTAGAGGATCGCCAGCCAGATCCCGCAGAACACCAGCCAGATGACGTTGAGAATCGCGCGCATTGCCCCCCACTACTCCCCCCACCCACCGCCCATACCGCACGGGTCAGTCTCGGAAGTCGCCGACCTCGGTCTAGTTGCTACGTTACTGCAGTTCAGGCGGGCAGGCCCAGCAGGGAGTCCAAGCCGACGGTGAGGCCCGGGGACAGGGAGGAGATGCCGCGAATCGCACGGAGCACGCCCGGCATGAACGAACCCCGGTCGAGTGAGTCGTGCCGGATCGTCAGGATCTCACCGGAGCCGCCGAGCAGGACTTCCTGATGCGCGACGAGCCCGGCCAGCCGGACCGAGTGGACGTGAACCTCGTCCACGGTCGCACCTCGCGCACCCGGCGTCTGGGTGGTCGTCGCGTCCGGGCTCGGTCCGAGACCTGCCTCTGACCGCGCGGCCTTGATCATCGCCGCCGTCCGCGCCGCCGTACCCGATGGCGCGTCGACCTTGCCCGCGTGGTGCAGTTCGATGATCTCAGCGGAGTCGAAGAACTTGGCCGCCTGCTCGGCGAACTTCATCATCAGCACGGCGCCGACGGAGAAGTTGGGCACGATGAGCACTCTCGGCCGCTTCGACTCGGGTACGTCGTTCTCGCTGGCAGCCTGCTTGGTGATCTCGGACACCTCGGCGATCCTGCCCGCATCGAAGCCCGAGGTGCCGACCACCACGTCCCGGCCGTGCTGCAGGCACCAGCGCAAGTTACCCATGACGGCCAGCGGGCTGGTGAAGTCGATCACGACGTCGCAGCCCTCGAGCGGATCGAGCAGGTCGCCGAGGTCGACCTCGGCGACCAGCTCGGTGTCGTCGGCGGACCGCACGGTCTGGCAGACCAGCGATCCCATGCGCCCGCGGGCGCCGAGCACCCCAACCTTGATCATCAGGCCCCTCCGGATAGCCAGCTAGCTAGTTGCTGCCGGCGACCGCGCGGGCGAAAACGTCGGCATCGTCGTATGGTCCGACCACGGCCAGCGCCTTAGGCCGGGTCAGGATCGTCTTGGCGATGTCACGCACGTCGTCGAGCGTGACGCCGTCAATCCTGGTGAGAATCTCATCGACCGGTTCCAGCCGGGGATAGACCAGCTCAGATTTGCCGAGCCTAGTCATCCGGGAGGCCGGATCCTCCAGGCCGAGCACGATCGATCCGCGGAGCTGCCCCTTGCCGCGATCTAGTTCCTCGTCCGTCAGCCCTTCGTCACAGACCTTACCGATCTCCTCAGCGCAGATCGCCAGCACTTCGTCGGCCTTGGCGGGCAGGCAGCCGGCGTAGATGCCCCACAGGCCGACGTCGGCGTGCTGAGAGTTGAAGCTATAGACCGAATAGGCCAGCCCCCGCTTCTCCCTGATCTCCTGGAACAAGCGCGATGACATGCCGCCGCCCAGGGCGGCGTTCAGCACGCCGAGCGCGAACCGCCGCTCGTCCGTCCTGGACAAGCCGACGCAGCCAAGCACCAAGTTCGCCTGCTCGATCGGCCGGGAGATGAGCCGGACGCCGGTGCCCGAACCGACTTCAGGGCCCGCCGGGCCCGGCAGCCTCGCGGGCGCCGGGCTGACGTCGGCGCGGGCCGAGTTCTCGAGCGCCGATCCGAAATGACGCCGGGTCAGCGCGACGACCTCGTCGTGATCCAGCCGGCCGGCCGCGGCCACGACAAGGTTGTCCGGGGTGTACTTCGCCTCGTAATGCTCGGAGATCTGATCGCGGGCAATGATCTCGATCGAGTCGACCGTGCCGAGGATCGGCCGGCCGAGCGGGGTGTCACCGAAGAGCTGCCAGCTGAACGCCTCGTGCGCGGCGTCGGAGGAATCATCCTCGGTCATGGCGATCTCTTCGAGAATCACCGCCCGTTCGGCTTCGACCTCACTCGGGTCGAGCACGGATCCGGTCACCATGTCGGCCAGCACGTCGATGGCCAGCGGCAGGTCGTCATCGAGCACGCGCGCGTAGTAGCAGGTGTATTCCTTGGCGGTGAACGCGTTCAGCTCACCACCCACCGCATCGATCGACGCCGAGATATCCAGCGCCGACCGCTTGCGCGTGCCCTTGAACAACAGGTGCTCCAGGTAGTGGGTGGCGCCCGCGTGGATGAGATCCTCATCACGCGAGCCCACTCCTGCCCAGATTCCGAACGATGCCGACCTGACCGCCGGAAGTGATTCGGTGATCACCCGCAGTCCGCCAGGCAGCACGGTTCGGCGCACGACCGCCTCGCCGTCGCTCAGCTCTTCAGAGCGAAGGTCCTCAGAGCAAAGGTCCTCAGAGCGAATGCCTTCGGAGCGAAGCTCTTCAGAGCCGAAGTCAGCGGTCATGAATTGCCGGACTCGCGGTCGCGGTGCCGGGTCCTGAAGTGCTCGCCGCCACCGGCGCCACCACCGCCGCCGCTGCTGCTGCCGCTGCCGCTGCCGCGATCTGACCGGCGGTCGCCGCCCCGGCCGCGGTCACGGTCGCCTCGGTCCCGGCCGCCGCGGTCGCCGCGGTCGGCTCGGTGCTCGCCGTGGTCGCTCCGGCCGCCGCTGAGGTCTTCACCCGCGGCCTCGCGCTCGACCACCTCAACCGGCACCAGCGACAGCTTGCCGCGGTCATCGACCTCGCGGATCTCGACCTGGATCTTGTCGCCGACCTTGATCACATCATCGACGTTCTCGATCCTGACGCCGCCGTGCAGCTTGCGGATCTGCGTGATGTGCAGCAGGCCGTCCTTGCCGGGCAGCAGGGAGACGAACGCACCGAACGTGGTCGTCTTGACCACGGTGCCGAGGAACCGCTCGCCGACCTCGGGCACGTGCGGGTTCGCGATCGCGTTGATCGCCGACTTGGCCGCCTCGGCCGAGGTGCCGTCGGTGGCACCGATGTAGATCGTGCCATCGTCCTCGATCGTGATCTCGGCACCGGTGTCTTCTTGAATCGAGTTGATCATCTTGCCCTTCGGGCCGATGACCTCGCCGATCTTGTCTACCGGAACCTTGACCGTGATGATCCGCGGGGCGTTCTCGCTCATGTCGGCCGGAACGCTGATCGCCTCGGCCATCACGCCGAGGATCGTCAGCCTCGCATCACGTGCCTGCTTGAGCGCGGCGGCCAGCACGGACGCGGGGATGCCGTCCAGCTTGGTGTCCAGCTGCAGCGCCGTGATCACGTCCTGGGTACCGGCGACCTTGAAGTCCATGTCGCCGAAGGCATCCTCGGCGCCCAGGATGTCGGTCAGCGTGACGTAGGTGCCGCCCTCGTGGATCAGGCCCATCGCGATGCCGGCCACCATGCCCTTGAGCGGGACGCCCGCGTCGAGCAGGGCCATCGTGGACGCGCACACCGAGCCCATCGACGTCGAGCCGTTCGATCCGATCGCCTCCGAGACCTGGCGGATCGCGTAGGGGAACTCCTCGCGGGTCGGCAGGACCGGGATGAGGGCCCGCTCGGCGAGCGCGCCGTGGCCGATCTCACGCCGCTTGGGCGAGCCCACCCGGCCGGTCTCCCCGGTCGAGTACGGCGGCATGTTGTAGTTGTGCATGTAGCGCTTGGTGCGCTCCGGGTTGAGCGTGTCGATCATCTGCTCCATCCGGAGCATGTTCAGCGTCGTCACGCCGAGCACCTGAGTCTCGCCGCGCTCGAACAGCGCCGAGCCGTGCACCCGCGGAACCACGCCGGCCTCGGCGGACAGCTGCCTGATGTCGGCGAGCCCGCGGCCGTCGATCCGCAGGCCGTCGCTGACAATGCGTGCCCTGACCAGCTTCTTGGTCAGCGACCGGAACGCAGCGCCGATCTCGCTTTCCCGGCCTTCGAACTTCGAGGCCAGCCGCTCGGTGGCCGCGGCCTGGATCCGGTCCGTCTCGGCACCGCGCTCCTGCTTGCCCGCGATGGTCAGCGCAGCAGCCAGCTCCGAGGAGGCCTCGGCCTCAAGCGCGTCGAAGACGTCCTGGCCGTAGTCGGCGAAGGTCGGGAAGGCGCCGGTCTCCTTGGCGGCCGCGGCTGCTACCTGGCGCTGGGCCTCGCAGAGCAGCTTGATGAACGGCTTGGCCGCCTCCAGGCCCTCGGCGACAACGTCCTCGGTCGGGCCGACCGCCCCGCTCGATGGATCGGCGAGCAGCTTCAGCGTGCTCGGGGTCGACTCGGCCTCCACCATCATGATCGCTACGTCGCCGTCTTCGAGCACCCGGCCAGCGACGACCATGTCGAAGGTAGCGTCCTCAAGCTGGCTGTGAGTCGGGAAGCCGACCCACTGGCCCTTGATCAGCGCGACCCTGGTGCCGCCGATCGGCCCGGAGAACGGCAGGCCGCTCAGCTGGGTTGACAGCGAGGCCGCGTTGATGGCGACCACGTCGTAGAGGTGATCGGGATGCAGGGCCATGATGGTCTCGACGACCTGCACCTCATTGCGCAGGCCCTTGACGAACGAGGGCCGTAGCGGCCGGTCGATCAGCCGGCAGGTCAAGATGGCGTCTTCCGACGGCCTGCCCTCGCGGCGGAAGAAGGAGCCTGGGATGCGGCCAGCCGCATACATCCGCTCTTCGACGTCGACGGTAAGCGGGAAGAAGTCGAGGTTTTCCTTAGGATTCCTGGAAACCGTGGTCGCGGAGAGAATCATCGTCTCGTCGTCTAGGTAGACGACCGTCGAGCCTGAGGCCTGCTTGGCGAGCCTGCCGGTTTCGAATCTAATTTTGTGTTGACCAAATGCGCCATTGTCAATGACGGCTTCTGCGGTATGCACACCCTCCATCGGGGTGAGACCTCCTCACGTGAGGTCCCGCGTCTGCCCGCCGCCAGCGGAGTGTCGTCAACGTCCAGAACCTGGACGACAGCTGCCGACCGGTCTTCGATCGAAGCCCTCGGTTCGCCTGGCCGGCGTTAGCACGCCTGACCTGGCAACTCCGAGAACCACTACCGAGGACCGGCCCTGCGACAGGAGCGAACACTCCGGGCCGGGGCCGCGGGACGTTTCCTGCTAGTACTTCGGTACAGCCGGTGCTTTGGTAGCTGGAGCACTCAGAATTTCTGATGTATATCCGGTCTTTCCGGGACATCAGAGTCCCTGAGCGCGCCAGAAACTCTTAAATACATTATTCAGTTTGCGGGGCGGGTGACGAACCGAACCCATCCCGACCACCAATGTAGCGCCAGCGGCCGACAGACAGCGATACGTCCCGCCCCAGCAGTGCGAGCGTCGTCAAAGGCGGCCAGGCGGCCAGCCGACGCGGATCCCGCGCGGCAGCCAGCTCGGCCGACCTTGGATCGCTAGCGGCGCAGCCCGAGCTTCTCGATGAGAGCGCGGTACCGGCTGATGTCCTCGCGGGACAGGTACTGGAGCAGCCGCCGACGGCGGCCGACCAGCAGCAGCAACCCGCGGCGGCTGTGATGGTCGTGCTTATGCACCTTCAGGTGCTCGGTGAGACCATTGATCCGCTTCGTTAGCAGCGCGACCTGGACTTCCGGCGATCCGGTGTCACCCTCACTGGTCGCGTGCGCGGCGATGATCTCCTTCTTGACTTCGGTATCGAGCGGCACTTTTGTCCTATTCGTCGTTAACGTAACTATCAAGGCTGACGGCATACAAGAAACCTGCGGGCCGGACAACCGGGAAGGACGGCAAGCTAACGCGCCTGACGTCCGAAGCGGCCAGCCGCATGAGGGCGCAGCATGACCGGGCCAGATATTTCTTGGCCTGAGCTACGGTATCACGCGAGCGCCGAAGCTCAGACCACTAGCACTCAGACCACTAGCACTCGCACCGCTAGCACTCGGACCGCTAGCCCTCGGACCGCTAGCCCAGGTCCGCCAGAACCCGCCTGGCTAGCGCCACGTCCTGGTGCATCTGGGCAACTAGCTCGCCGACGGAAGCGAACCGGGCCTGGCCGCGCAGCAACCGCGCGAACTCGACCGCCACGTGCAGGCCATACAGGTCCAGGTCATCGCGATCCAGGACGTAGGCCTCGACGGTGCGATCCGTGCCGTCGAAGGTGGGATTGGTGCCCACGGAGATGGCGGCCGGCCAGCGGTCAAGTTCGGCCCCGTCCGCGGTCAGGCTGGACAGCCAGCCCGCATACACGCCATCGGCCGGGATGGCGCTGTAGGGCGGCGGCTCGGCATTCGCGGTCGGGAAACCGAGCGCCTTGCCGCGTTGCTGGCCTCGTACGACTACGCCTTCTACCCGGTGGGGCCGGCCAAGCTCGATCGCGGCCTGCTCGACATCTCCCGCTGCGAGCAGCTCCCTGACCCAACTGGAGGAGACCGTCACGCCGTGATCGGTGACCAGCGGCACCCCTTCGGCGGTGAACTCATATTTCTCGCCCAGCTCGGCGAGCAGCGCGACGTTTCCCGCCGCCTTATGCCCGAACCTGAAGTCCTGGCCGATCACTACCGCCGCCGCGTGCAGCCCGTCCACCAGCACGGTCCTGACGAAGTCTTCGGCTGAAAGCTGGGATAGCTCGTAGTTGAACGGCACCACGCAGACGGCATCGGCGCCGAACCGGCCGAGCAACTCGACCCGAAAGCGCGTCGAGCAGAGCGCCAGCGGGTGCGAACCCGGCCTGACGACCTCATCGGGATGCGGGTCGAAGGTGACGACGACCAGCGGCAAGTCCAGCTGACGGCCAACCTCGGCAGCTCTGGCGATGATCTTCTGATGGCCTCGATGCACACCGTCGAACACGCCGATCGTGACGACGCACCGGCCCCAGGCCGCAGGCACGTCATGCACGCCATTCCAGCGGTACACCGTTAGCTTCCCTTCGGGCGGGCAGCGAGGGTTAGGCGCTGGTGATGCCCCCGCGATCAATCCGAGCTCGTGTCATCACCATATCTAGCCGTTCCCTGCTCCCAGCCGGAAGATCGCCCTACGGCAAGAAAACGGCGAGCGAATGCAGCTCGGCGTCGCGCTCGGTCACCAGCGCGATCAGCGTGCCATCGGGACCGAAAGCCGCCATCGGCGCGTCGGCCGGGGTCTCAGCTGAGTCGTGGGCCACGCAGTCGGGGTGATCGGCAGCGTGATCGGCAGCGGCGTCGGCGGCGGCCACCCTGACGCCGGCCGGCAGCCGTACTCCGTGGGCCAGCAGCCTCGCCTCTTCCTCGGACAGGTGCAGGCTCGGGAACGCGATCGCGGCCGCCTCGGCGAGCGGGATCAGCTCGAAATGCTCGGCCAGTTGCTCGAGCGAGCGTGCGGCCTCCAGCTGGTAGGGCCCTACCCTGGTCCGCGACAGCGCCGTCAGATGCCCTCCGGTGCCCAGGGCGGCGCCAAGGTCGCGGGCGATGGCCCGGATATAGGTCCCGCTTGAGCAGGTGATGTCGACATCGAGGTCAAGCAGTTCGCCGGCCGGGCGAACCGCGAGCAGATCGAGCCGCCAGACGCTCACCTTCCTGGCCACCAGTTCCGGAGCCGCGCCCGACCTGGTCAGGTGATAGGCCCGCTGGCCCTTCACCTTGATCGCGCTGATCTTCGGCGGCACCTGCTGAATCTCGCCGGTCAGGTCAGCCAGCGCCGAGCGCAGCTGGTCGGTCGAGACCGTGCTCGCGGCGACCGCATCGCCAGCGGGCGGCAAGATATCGCCTTCCGCATCATCGGTAACAGTCGACTGACCGAGCCTGATCGTGGCCCGGTACTCCTTCTCGGTCAGCGCCAGGTGGCCAAGCAACCTCGTGGCCTTGTCGATCCCGACGATCAGGACGCCGGTCGCCATCGGGTCAAGCGTGCCAGCGTGTCCAACCCGTCGCGTCCCAGCCAGCTTGCGCATCCGAGCGACGACATCATGTGAGGTCATGCCAGCCGGCTTGGCAACGATCACCAGTCCGGATTCGCTCACTAACCCTCGGTTTCTCGCTCGTTCTGGCTCTGTATACGTGGTCACGAGTCCTCACCTTCATCCGGCGCTTCCGCCGTCCGATATGGATTGCTATCTCCGGCATGCACGGCTCCCGCTCTCGCGGCAGCCAGCTCAGCGTCGGCCTGCATCGCCTTGGCCACCAGGTCCTCGATGGACTTGGCGCCCTCCGGCAACGTGTCCCGCTGGAACGTGATCGAAGGGGTGTGCTTCAGGCCGGTCTGCCGGCCAACCTCGGAGCGGATCACGCCCGTCGCGCTGGCCAGCGCCGCCGCAGTGGCCTCAGCGTCTTCATCTGAGCCATATACCGTATAGAAGATGGTGGCGTCGCGCAGGTCACCCGTGACACGAGTATCGGTGATTGTCACAAACCCGAGACGTGGATCCTTGATCCGCCGCTTTAGCATCTCGGCGACTATCTGCGTGATCCGCTCGCCAAGGCGTCGTGCTCTTGCCGGATCCATCGCGGTCACTCCCCCTCGTCGTTGAACAACCGCTGTCGCGCCGACAGCAACTCAATGTCAGGCCGGCCGGCGACGAAGCGCTCGCAGGCCTCGAGGACCTCGACTGCGTGCGCGGCCGTCGAGGTCACTACGGCAACGCCGATCTCGGTCCGGCGATGCAGATCCTGGTATCCAGTCTCAGCAACCGCGAGACCGGGAAACTTCCTGTTCACATCGGCGATCAGCGGCCGGACCGCCGACCGCTTCTGCTTCAGCGACCGGACGTCACCGAGCAGGACGTCCAGGGTCAACGCAGCTACGTACATGCTTGACCCCTTCGACTGGCCCTGCCCGATGACGGCATGCCCCCCGCACGGTGCCAACCAGACCGTGCCTGACAGATCCATGCCAGACGGATCTAAGTGAGTCCTCATCGTCAGGCGCGTGGCTTCTCTCGCATCTCGAAGGTCTCGATCACGTCGCCCACCTTGATGTCGCCGTAGCCGATTCCGATACCGCACTCGAAGCCCTCACGGACTTCGGTCGCGTCATCCTTGAACCGGCGCAGCGACTCGATGTTGGCGTGGTCGGAAACCACGACTCCGTCCCTGACCAGCCGAGCCCTGGAGTTCCTGGTAATCGTGCCAGACCGCACGATGCAACCGGCCACGTTGCCGATCTTCGGAACCCTGAAGACCTCGCGGATCTCCGCCGTGCCGAGCTGGACTTCCTCGAACTCCGGCTTGAGCATGCCCTTGAGCGCGGCCTCGATCTCCTCGATCGCCTGGTAGATGATCGAGTAGTACCTGATGTCCACGCCTTCACGCTGGGCCAGCTCGCCGACTCTGGGCGCTGGCCTGACGTTGAAGCCGATGACCACCGCTTCGGAGGCGATCGCCAGGTTGACATCGTCCTGGGTAATCGCGCCAACGCCACGGCCGATGACCCGGAGCACGACATCTTCCCCGACGTCAAGCTTGAGCAGCGCGTCCTCAAGCGCCTCGACCGATCCGGACACGTCGCCCTTGATGATCAGCAGCAGTTCCTCGCGAGCACCGGACTTGAGCGCGGACTCCAGATCCTCCAGGGTGACCCGAGGCCTGCGCTGAGCGAACTGCGCCGTCCGCTCCCTGGCCTCGCGGCGATCGGCGATCTGGCGTGCGATCCGGTCGTCGGAGACGACCAGGAAGCTGTCACCGGCGTCGGGAACCGCGGTCAGGCCGAGGACGAGCACCGGACGGGACGGCGGCGCCTCTGCCACCTGGTCATTGTTCTCGTCGAGCATTGCCCTGACCCGGCCGTACGCCTCGCCGGTGACAATCGAGTCTCCGACCTTCAGCGTGCCGCGCTGCACCAGAACCGTCGCGACCGGGCCGCGACCCTTGTCCAGGTGGGCCTCGATCGCCACGCCCTGGGCCGACTGGTGCGGGTTGGCGCGCAGGTCGAGCTCGGCGTCGGCCGTGAGCACCACGGCCTCGAGCAGCTCGCCAATGCCGGTGCCGTTGCGAGCCGACACGTCGACGAACAGGTTCTGGCCGCCGAACTCCTCGGCCACCAGGCCGTACTCGGTGAGCTGGGCCCTGACCCTGGCCGGATCGGCACCTTCCTTGTCGATCTTGTTCACGGCGACCACGATCGGCACGCCCGCGGCCTGCGCGTGGTTCAGCGCTTCCGTGGTCTGCGGCTTCACGCCGTCGTCGGCCGCGACGACCAGGATCACCAGGTCGGTGGTCTCGGCACCGCGGGCGCGCATGGCGGTGAACGCCTCGTGACCCGGAGTGTCGATGAAGGTGATCGTCCGCTCGTTACCGTCGACCTTCGTGGTGACCTGGTAGGCACCGATGTGCTGGGTGATGCCGCCGGCCTCCTGCGCGACCATGTTGGTGTTCCTGATCGCGTCGAGCAGCTTGGTCTTGCCGTGGTCGACGTGGCCCATGACGGTGACCACCGGCGGCCTCGGCTCAAGGGCCTCCTCGCCGCCCTCGTCCTCACCGAACTCGATGTCGAACGTCTCGAGCAGCTCGCGGTCCTCTTCCTCGGGCGAGACGACCTGAACGTTGAAGTTCAGCTCGGCACCGAGCAACTGCAGCGTCTCGTCGTTGACCGACTGGGTCGCCGTAACCATCTCGCCGAGCACGAACAGCACCTGCACCAGCGACGCCGGGTTGACGCCGATCTTGTCGGCGAAGTCGCTCAGCGACGCGCCCCTGGACAGCCGGATGGTCTGGCCGTTACCGCGCGGTACCGACACGCCGCCGATCGACGGCGCCTGCATGTTGTCGAACTCTTGACGGCGCTGCTTCTTCGACTTCCGGCCTCGGGACGGACGGCCACCAGGACGCCCGAACGCTCCCTGGGTGCCACTGCGGCCGCGGCCGCCAGCTCCCGGGCGAGCCGGACCCGCACCGGTACGCGGCCCGCCGCCGCCACCGGGACCGCCGCCGCCACCAGGACCGCCACGACCACCAGGGCCGCCTGGACCGCCGCGACCACCGCCTGGCCGGGCGCCGACGCCCTGACCAGGACCGCCGCCGGGGCCGCTACGCGCGCCGAAGGGCCTCGGCGGCATGCTGCTTGGGCTCGGACGCGGACCGCCGGGACGCGGACCGCCGGGACGACCGCCGTCGCCCGGACCGCCAGGTCCTGGCCTCGCGCCCATCGGACGCGGGGCCTGCGGCCGCGGGCCACCGCCCGAGCCCGGCGCTCCACCTGGCCGCGGCGAGCCCTGGCCGGCCGTACCGGCAGCTGGCGCACCGCCAGAGGGGGCTCCAGGACCGGCCTGCCCAGGCCTTGGCCCGCGAGTCGAACCCATGCCGGTCGACGTCGAGCTGAACGGGTTGTTGCCTGGCCGGGGACCTGGCCTCGGCCCGGCTCCTGGCCGTGGCCCAGGCGTGGGACCGCCGGGCTGGCTGGGCCGTGCCGAACCTGGCGCCGGCCCGGGCCGAGCCTGCCCAGTGCCCGCGCGTCCGCCGGGACCTGGCACCGCCCGTGGTCCAGGGACCTGGCCACCCTGGCCGTCCTGTCCGCCCTGGCCGCCCGGACCCGGCACCGGGCCACGCTCGCGCCGGTCGCCGCCAGCCGGCTGACCGGGCGCCTGCTCGGGCTGGCTGAACGGCACCTGAGGTACGCCGGAAGTTACCGGGCGTCCGCCATCGGTGCCCGTCGCCGGATCAGGCGGCGCCGGAGCGGACGGCGCCTGCGCGGACGGCTCAGCCGGCTGGACCGGAGTCTGCGCTGCCGATTCGGCCACCGACCGTGCTTGCTCGGCGGCGGTCGGCGTCGCGCTCGTCGTCTCAGCCTTAGCTGCGGCCGCCGAAGACGCTGCTGGCGCCGACGGTGCTGCTGGCGGGCTGGCGGACGCAGCGGGCGCATGGCCGTTCGAGGCCTGCCTTCCGTCTGGCCTGCCAGCTGAAGTCTTCGCGCTCGCGGCCTCGCCTGCGAACGCCTCTTTGAGTCTGCGGACGACCGGCGCCTCGATGGTCGAGGAGGCCGATCGAACGAACTCACCCATTTCTCCGAGCTTGGCCATCACGGCCTTGCTCTCTACGCCGAACTCCTTAGCGAGTTCGTATACCCGGACCTTCGCCACTACGCTCCCTGCCTCGGCCCGGGCTATCCGGGCCAGTCAGCCGGACCGGAGCAGCCTTGCTCCGTCCGGCGTCAATACCTGCTGTTCATCGCCGCATGCTCATCGAGCGCTCATTACAATCTCAGCCTGTCTCTCCGGCCGGTATCACCGGCCAGTACTACACCGATTCCGATTCCGCCTGCCCGCGCTAGCCCGCGTTTGCACGCGATCCAATCGCTGGCCAGCAACCGTCCTGCCCCGCTACCGCTCAGCCACACAACCTTGCGGTCGAATGGCCGAGGCGCGCGGACACCTCAGGCCTCAGCGAGGTACCTGACGAGTCCGTCGTCGGCGAGCGGTCCGGTCACGCGTAGCGCTCTCGGAAACGCCCGGCGGCGCCTGGCTTGTTCCAAGCAGTCCTGGCTGGGATGCAAGTATGCCCCCCTGCCCGGGCTGCGTGCTGCGGGGTCAGCGACGATCTCGCCGTTAACCGCCACGACGCGGAGCAAGTCTGACTTGGCGGCGCGAGTCCTGCATCCTACGCACGTACGGATCACCGATCCGGACATGACGAGAGACGAAGACCGCATTGCCACCCGCCTAATAGCTTACAGTGCCGGCGCGTCAGCGGCACCAGGCACCTTGTCGGCTACCTTGCGGCCGCCTTCTCGCTGCCGCCCAGACTGCTCCTGGCCTGCCTGGCCTGCCTGGCCAGCAGCGCCGGCCTGCTGATCCGCACCCACCTGGTTGTCCGGCTGAATGTCGATCCGCCATCCAGTCAGCCGTGCGGCTAGCCGCACGTTCTGCCCTTCCTTGCCGATCGCGAGGGACAGCTGGTAGTCGGGCACGATGACCTGCGCGACCCGGTTGGCCTCATCCAGGACCCGGACTTGCGTCACCCGCGCGGGCGACAACGCGTGCCCCACGAAATCGGCCGGGTTGTCCGAGTAGTCGACGATGTCGATCTTCTCGCCGTGCAACTCGGCCATGACATTGCGCACCCGGCTGCCCATCGGGCCGATGCACGATCCCTTAGCGTTGACCCCGGGCTCGCGTGCGATGACCGCGATCTTGGTGCGGTGCCCGGCCTCGCGAGCGATCGCGGCGATCTCGACCGCCCCAGAGGCGATCTCGGGTACCTCGAGCGCGAACAGCTTGCGCACGAGACTGGGGTGCGTTCTGGACAGGGTCACCGACGGGCCCCTGAAGCCCTTCCTGACGTACAGCACGTAGCACTTGATCCGCTCGCCGTGCACATACCGCTCGCCTGGCACCTGCTCGGTCGGCGGCAGGATCGCCTCGATCCGGCCCAGGTCGACCAGGACGGCCTTCGGATCCTTGCCTTGCTGGATCACCCCGGCAACGATGTTGCCTTCCTGGCCGGCGAACTCACCGAACGTCAACTCGTCCTCGGCGTCGCGCAGCCGCTGGAGGATGACCTGGCCCGCCGTCGTCGCCGCGATCCGGCCGAACCCGGCCGGCGTGTCGTCGTACTCGGTCAGGACGGTCCCGTTCTCGTCGGTTTCCGCCGCCCACACCGTGACGTGCCCGGTACGCCGGTCCACCTCGACCCGAGCCGAAGGCGCAGCGCCCTCGGATTTGTGATACGCGACCAGCAGCGCATCTTCGATCGCCTTGATCACGAGGTCCATCGAGATGTCTTTCTCGGCCTCAAGGCTCTTCAGCGCAGACACATCAATGTCCATCGAGTTCCTCCTCGTCCGGGCCACTGCCTTCGGCAGTGTCCTCGCCCTGCCAGGAGTCATCGGCGTCGTAGTAGCCATCGGGCCCGCCTTCGACGTCGTCGATCTCGTCAAGGCGTCCGAACTCCACCTGCACCCGGCCTGGGCCGAGTTCGCCGAAACCGAACGAGCGCCTGGTGCCGTCGATTTCGAGCGTCACGCGGTCTTGGTCCGCGTGGATGATTCGTCCCTTAATTTCCTCGGTACTGGCGAGCGGCACGATCACGAGCCGGCCGGCCGCTCGCCGCCAGTGCCTGGGCTGGGTCAGGGGACGATCAACGCCAGGCGAGGTTACCTCCAGCGTGTACGGTTCCTCACCCATGACGTCCTTTGCGTCCAGCTTGGCTGACACCTCGCGGCTGACATCGGCGATGTCGTCGAGGCTGAGCCCGCCGTCCGCGTCGACCACGATCCGCAGCACCGTCCGCCGGCCGGCCGAGCTGAGCTTGACCGCCTCAAGATCGATCTCCATGGCCGCGAGCACCGGCTCGATCACTTTCGTCAGTCGTGCCGTCGCTACCGCTCGCTGACTGGCACTTGGCCGCGGAGCCGGCCGGGACGACCGAACCTCGGACCCCTTACCAGGCGCCCGCAACGGGCGCGACGCGCCATGACGGGACTCTTCGCGCATCACGCCTCCTCGCCAGCGTCTCGCATGACTGTTTGCCATAGCCAGGCCACTAGCCTATCCGGGACCGCCGCCTAACGTTCTGACCTGTTGCTCTTCGCGGCCACATGATGCGAACTCGTGTCGCGACCGGAACACCGATAGCGGACAGCCACCCACCCGGGCGAGCGTCACGTGGCATGCTTGTGCCGCAATAGCCTGCTGCCGGCAGGCCTGCGGCCAGGTATCTGATCAGGATCTGAAGGGACACGGCGAGGCACAGGTGGCGGCCGAACCAACACGCCGGACAATGCTAGCGGCCGCAGCCGCCGGTTCGCTCGGGCTCACCGGGTGCCTGGCCGGATGCAAGGGCATCAAGGCGCTCGGCCCGGTACCTGGAGTCAGCGCGGAGGTCGTAACCCTTGAGCACACAATCTCGGCCGAAGAACAGCTGGTCGCGATCTACCAGGCGGCCGTCAGTCAGCTCGGCGACACGTCCATAACATCGGGAAACGGAAGCGACGCCCAGGTCGTGGCGGCAATCCACGCCGAACACGTCGAGCACCTGCGCCAGCTCCGCGCCCGGCTGATCCTGCCGCCCAGGTACGCGAAGGCCAAGCCCACGCCAAGTCATGCCGCGACACCGCAGCTGCCGTCGGACGCCAAGGCGGTGATCGCCACGCTGGCCGGCTATGAGCGGTCGGCGGCGCAACGGCTGACCGGCGACCTCAGCGCGGTCCCGGCCGCGCTCGCCCAGCTGATGGCCAGCATCAGTGCGTCGGAGGCGGCTCACGTGGTGTACCTGCGCCGGGCCGGAGCGGCGTAATGACCGGCAAGAAAACGACTGTCGCCGCCTTGCAGGCCGCGCTCGCCGCCGAGCAGGCCGCGAGCTACGGCTACGGGGTCGCGGGAGCGCACCTGACCGGGTCGGCGTTCAGGGCGGCCTCAGCCGACAACGTTCTGCACGAGCGGGCCAGGGACAATCTGGTCAAGATGATCACCGCGCTAGGCGCCAACCCGCATCCGGCCGCCGTCGCCTACCGGCTGCCGATCAGCGTCAGCACGGCCGGCGACGCCGCCAACCTCGCGGCCGACCTTGAGCTCGGCGTGGTCAGCGGCTACCTGAGCCTGGCCGCAGTCCCGGACCCAGCCCTGCGCCGGCTCGCGGCCAAGACCATGCAGGCCGCCGCCGTCCGGGCCGCCCGCTGGGGCGCGCCGTCGCGAGCGTTCCCCGGCCTGGCAGCCCAGCACTAACCCCCCGCTGACGCCGGCCTCAGGCGGAGCCGGTCGCCGTCGACAGCACCCTGGCGATGATCATGGCGGCCCCGCCAAGCTCATCATCGCGGGCGATCCGCTCGGCCCAGGGCCACCAGAACCACCACAGGCCGTCCTGGCTCCGGCCGACGTAGACATCCTCGGCCAGCCTTGGCGTCAGCGGGTTGACCACATGCAGGCTCGGAATCCGGCCGTTCGGGGTCATCAATCGGGCTTGCAACCCGCGCTTGCCCAGCTCAGCGGCGAGCCCTTCGAGCCGGTCGAGAAATTCGTGCGATTGCTGAGCCGGGCGGATCGCCGGATGGGGCAGAGCCGAGCCGGACTCGCTGCCGACCGGGCCAGCTACCAACGTCACCGTGTCACCTTTTGTCACTTCATGAATCTCGTGGCGCAGCACAGCTCTCCTCGCCCTGTGACCACACCAGTTACCCTGCGTATCCAATCGAGCGCGCAGAGTATGCGCGCTCAACAAAAGAATGCTCCGGCCCGGGCAGTACCGCAAGTAAGATTTACCAACTCATTGCTATTACCGGTCTGGCTGCCCCAATCCGCCCCTTTTAATCTGCATTTTGGCCCCGACCGCGATCTGCCACCAAGCAAAACCCTGAAAGTCTTTTTAGGCGTAAAACATGCGCCGGCTTCTTCGTAGGCCCAGCCCAACTCCCGCCGTCCCGACTCCCCCGCCACCCGTGCGACCCGCGACCGCCCCCGGCCGGCCCCGTCGCCGCGCAGCTCCGTTTATCGCCGCAACCCTTCTTGCGCGCGATTCAGTCAGTTCCGAGCAGCAGTAAAGGCCTGTTACTGCAGTAGCTTCCCGGGAAGGAACTACAGTAACGGTGGCCTACTGTAGCTATAACTGCAGTAAAGCCTCATTACTGTAGTTCCTTCCTAGGAAGGAACTACAGTAACAAGGCATCACTGGTGCGCTTCCCGCCCTTTACGCGCCCGCGCCGGACGGCGACGCCGACGATGTCACCGGCAGGACCACCGCTGACGGATGCTCGGCGTCGTGGAAGATCTCCTGGTCGGCCTTGACCAGCGTCACCGCCGAAGCCAGCGGCTCACCTGATCCGGGGTTACGGGCATACCGAGGATGCGCCCCGCTCGACACCTGCAACCGCACCCGATGCCCGGCCCTGAACACCCAAGCCGTCGGCCACAGTTCGATAAGAACCCGGGTAGTCCCGTCGGCCTCAGGCGCGATCTTCCCCGGACTCAGCCGAATGATCGCATCGCACACGCCGGTCGACCGCCCGCTCGCGTCCACATCACACAACCGCGCGAAAAAGTCGGTGTGCTCCAAGCTGGACCGCACGAACAAGTCAGCGCAGACCTGCCCCATAACCTCGAGATCGGCCGCCAGAACAGCGCTGGTAAACGTCAGCACATCCGCGCGAGCCTCAAGTTCCCGGTTATCCGGCGGCGCCGACCCGCGCCGCACCGAGGCCGACAGCACCGGCCCGCCCACGCTAGGCGTGGGATCAGCCGGGTCATAGACGTACCGAGAGGGCGCCCCAGCCTCAGAAGCACCAGCCTCAGAAGGACCGGCCTCAGAAGCACCGGCCTCAGACCCCTCGTCAGAAGGCCCATCAGTCGCCAGCCCACCGCCAGCCCGCAGTTGCCACCGTTGCTCGCTCGTCTCCGGCGGCCAGTACGGCAGATCCCGCCACGCACCGTCTCCGTCGACGCCGCCCACATGAACCCGCACCCGCGACGCCCGGGCCGACCCAGACCCACCACCGCCGTCGAGCAGTTCAGAACGAAGAAACGCCACGGACTCGCGCACCGAAGCCGCCATGCCTTCGGAGTCGGTGTGCTGCCACGGCCCGATCAGCAGATAAGGCTCCTGCCCAGCAGCCCTCAACGCCGCGTAATCCCG
>DATNFM010000256.1:0-7958 GCA_035606435.1 Streptosporangiaceae bacterium
GCAAGTACGGCTGGCCGGCCTCCGGTGCGCCAAGCGCGCCGTGCAGCGTCTCCTTGATCCGGTCCTTGCCAAGCAGCGCGAACCCAAGCCCGGCCGCCAACGGTCCGGCCAGCGTGCTTTTCCCGGCTCCCGGCACCCCAGACACGAGCACGACCCGCCGACCGCCGGCCACCATCTCGGCTAACGCAGCCGGTCAGGAACCGGAAACGCCACGCAGACCGCGCGCCAGATCGCCTTGACGTCCTCGCCATCGGTCAACGCCTGCTGAACCGTCCGCTCACCGAGCCCAGCCAGGACATAATCCTTGGCCACGCTCTGAGCGTAGACAGCGCCGAACTGCTCATCCATCCGCTGCCAGAACTCCGTAATCCGCACGCCGGCCAGGCTACCCCCCGACACCGACACGCAGGCCGGGCCCAGGCAGAAAGGTCAGCTACTGCTGATCCACCCCGTCGAGCGCCTCATCGGCGTTGAATCCATGGTGGCGGAACGCCAGCGCGAGCGGCCATCGCCCCGCATAGCGAGCCAGCGCCGACGGCGGAACGGCAATCACCGGGCATTTCGCCCGCGCCAGACAGAATCTCGATGTCCCGGCATGACCGATCCTGGCCAAGACACCCCTCCGTCCGGCCCCGATCACGATCACGTCGTCCAGCTGATCGGCCAGCTGGACCAGAACCTCACCGGCCGGCCCCCGAACGACCGTCGGCCTCATAGCGACTCCGCCTGGGTCGGGCCCGCCGCCCCAGGCCGCCTCGATCGCCTCCGTCAGCCGCTGCTGCGCGGCTTCGGCCCAGACCTTGCGCAGCAGGGGATTCGGAGCCCGCCGGTCCGCCATGTCGCCGCCCGGCGGCAGCCAGGCGTGCACGGGGATCAGCAATGCGTCCGAACTCTCGGCGATTTGCCTGGCGTACCGCAGCGCCCGAAGGCTGCCAGGCGAGCCGCAGGCGCCGACGATCACACGACCAAATAACACGACCCGCACCTTCTCACGTTCACCTGATCCAGCCGGGCTTAGCAGCCGCCCGGCCCAGCACGTCGGCGCGCCGTCGGGCCCACCCATGCTTCGCTTACAGCTAACCAGGCCCGGACGACTCAAACGCGCACATCAGCGAGGTCATCAGCCTCCCAGGAACCACACAGGCCACCAGCGGTCCGGCGTGTCACAACAGCGTCCTCGGGCCACCAGGAGGAGACCGCCGCAATGCGTTAATCCTATTTAATCTATAGGATATATTGCCTGGTAGAGGGCCTAATTTAGGGAAGACTCCGGCCGGCGACGGATGTTACTGTCAAAGCCAGGAGCTTGCGTAATCTCAAATCTCCCCGGAGGCCCCGCCGTGACTAGCCGAACAGCTAGCCAGCGGTCAACGTTGACCTGCCGTCGCCATGTAGACCTGCAACGTACCTCCAGCGCCATCTGTCGTTCCTGCTGCTGATCTCGATCCCAAGCCGCTCGCAGCCAAGCCCCATACCGGGCTGCTTCAGGCACGCCCTGCGCGCGGCAGGACCCCTCAAGCAGAAGGAACGACATGCCAGCCAATGAGGCCGCGACGGAAAAGGCCCGGTCGCCAAAAGCGCAACAGCGGCAGCGCGGGCAGGGCCAGTGGGCGCTCAGCCATTTCGAGCCGCTGAACGCCGCCGAGCGGTTCAAGAAGGACGACGCCGGGCTTAACGTCCGCGACCGGATCATCAACCAGTACGCCGCCACCGGGTTCGAGTCCATCGACCCCACCGACCTGCGCGGCCGGTTCCGCTGGTGGGGCCTGTACACCCAGCGCCGGCCAGGCATCGCGGGCGGCAAGACGGGAATGCTCGAGGACGAAGAGCTCGAGGACAGCTTCTTCATGATGCGGGTCCGCATTCCCGGCGGCCAGCTCAGCACTGCCCAGCTGCGCACGATCGGCGGCATCTCCAAGGAGTACGGCCGCGACGTAGCCGACATCACCGACCGGCAGAACGTCCAGTTCCACTGGATCAGGATCGAAGACGTGCCCACGATCTGGGAGCGCCTCGATGAGGTTGGCCTCTCCTCGATTCAGGCCTGCGGCGACGTCCCGCGCAACATCCTCGGCTGCCCGGTCGCCGGCATCGACGCGGACGAGGTCATCGACGCGACCGCCGTGCTTCGCGCCACCGAGGCCGTCGCGGCCGGCAACCCCGAGTTCGGCAACCTGCCGCGCAAGTACAAGACCGCGATCTCGGGCTGCGCCTCGCACTGCACCGTCCACGAGGTCAACGACATCTCCTTCGTCGGTGTCCGGGGCCCGGACGGCACCCCGGGCTTCGACCTGTGGGTGGGCGGCGGCCTTTCGACCAACCCGATGCTCGCGACCAGGCTCGGCGCGTTCGTCGAACCAGGCCAGGTCCCGGCCGTGTGGGCGGGCGTGACCGGCCTGTTCCGCGACTACGGCTACCGGCGGATGCGCACCAGGGCCAGGCTCAAGTTCCTCGTCGCCGACTGGGGCGCTGAGCGCTTCCGCGACGTCCTCGAACGCGAGTACCTCGGCTTCAAGCTCCCCGACGGCGAGGCTGCGCCGCCGGTCCACGGCAGCCGGGACCACATCGGGATTCACCCCCAGGCAAACGGGCTCTACTACGTGGGCGTCGCGCCGCACACTGGTCGCGTCTCCGGCACCCAACTCTGGCGGGCCGCCGATCTCGCCGAGGAGTACGGATCGGGCCGGCTACGGACGACAACGGAGCAGAAACTTCTCTTCCTTGATATTCGGGAGAAAGATTTGCGTCCGCTTGTTGCCGATCTCGAGGCGATTGACCTGGTTGCGGATCCGTCGCCATTCCGACGCGGCACGATGGCCTGCACCGGGCTCGAGTTCTGCAAGCTGGCCATCGTCGAGACCAAGCAGCGGGCCCGTGACCTGTACACCGAGCTCGACCGGCGGCTGCCCGAGTTCGACACGCCGATCACGATCAACGTGAACGGCTGCCCGAACTCCTGCGCCAGGTTCCAGCTGGCCGACATCGGGCTCAAGGGCTCGATCGTGGATGGCCAAGAAGGCTTCCAGGTGCACCTGGGCGGTTCGCTCGGCGCCGACCCGTCGTTCGGGCGCAAGCTGCGCGGGCTGAAGGTGACGGCCGACGGACTGCCGGATTACGTCGAACGCCTGCTGCGGCGTTATCAGGCCGACCGAGCCGAGGGTGAGCAGTTCGCGACCTGGGTCCGCCGCGCTGATGACGGACTGCTCCAGTGAACGACGATGGAGCTGGGTCTGGCGGCTCTGGCGGCTCTGGCGGCTCCGAGCGGCAGGTGCCCTTCTTCTGCCCGTACTGCGGTGACGAGTCGCTGCGCCCGAGCGGACCGGAGGCGGGCGGCTGGAGTTGCGGGTCGTGCGCGCGCAGCTTCAAGCTGTCGTTCGCGGGCCTGACCGGATCGGCCGACTTGGGGGCGCAGCGATGAGCGGCTACCCGATCGAGCTTGACCTGACCGGCCGGCCGGCGGTCGTCGTAGGCGGCGGGCCGGTCGCGCTCCGCCGTACCCAGGCCCTCGTCGAGGCCGGCGCTTGCGTCACCGTCATCGCGCCGGTCGTCTGCGCGGACTTCACCAGGCTCGACGTGACGATCCTGACCAGGCGCTATCTGGACGGCGACCTGGACGGTGCCTGGCTCGTGCACGCCGCGACCGACGATCCCGAAGTCAATTCGGCGGTGCTCGCCGCGGCCGAGCGGGCCGGGATCTGGTGCGTGCGGGCCGACGATGCCAAGGCGTCCTCGGCTCGCGTCCCGGCCGTGACCCGTCACGGCGACCTCACCGTCGCGGTGACCGCCGGCGGAGATCCCCGCCGCTCCCAGCGACTGCGCGCGGCGATCGGTCACAAGCTCGCTGCCGGTGAACTCCCGGTCCGCCCGCAGCGCCGGCGCCGCCCGGCCGGCCAAGGGCACGTCGCGCTGGTCGGCGGCGGCCCGGGCGATCCCGGGCTGATGACCGTGCTCGGCCGCCGCCTACTGGCGCAGGCCGATGTCGTGGTCGCCGACCGTCTCGGCCCGCGCGACGTCCTCGCCGAGCTGGACCCGGACGTAGAGATCATCGAGGCCGGGAAGGCGCCGGGCGCGCACCGGCTGACCCAGGATCAGATCAACGAGCTGATAGTGGAACGCGCCCTGGCGGGCAACCGGGTCGTGCGGCTCAAGGGTGGCGATCCTTTCGTGTTCGGCCGGGGCGGCGAGGAAGCCCTGGCCTGCGTCCGCGCCGGAGTGCCGGTGCAGGTAGTCCCGGGTGTCACCAGTGCGATCGCGGTGCCGGCCTACGCCGGAATCCCGGTCACGCACCGGGGAGTGACGCAGGACTTCACCGTGGTCTCCGCGCACCTCGACCCGTCCCAGCCCGGCGCGTCGGTCGACTGGGCCTGCCTCGCGGCCGGTCCCGGCACCCTGGTCCTGCTCATGGCCATGGCCCACCTGGAGCAGATCACGGCCGAACTGATCAAGCGCGGTCGCGACGGCACCACTCCAGTCGCCGTGATCCAGGACGGCACGACCGAGCACCAGCAAGTGCTCGTCTCGACCCTGGAACGCGTCGCTCCGGAAGCCGCCGCTCATCGCATCACCTCGCCCGCGGTGGTCGTGATCGGGGATGTGGTCAGCCTCCGCGCCCAGCTCGCCGCCCAGCCGGCCAGCTCCGTCGCCCCGAACCGTCGGACAGGAGCAGCGGCATGAGGCCGTTGGTGGCAGTCGCCCATGGCAGCAGCAACCCCGATGCCGCCGCGACGATGGTCGCTCTGGCCGGCCAGGTCCGCAGGCTTGCCCCTGTCATCGACATCCGGGTGGCCTACGTTCAGCACGCAAGTCCGTCCTTGTCGCAGGCGCTGCGCGATGCGGGCGACACCGCCGTCGTAGTCCCGCTCTTGCTATCGACTGGCTACCACCTGAACACCGACGTCGTCGGCTCGGCCCGTCGGGTGGCGGGTCCGCTAGGCCCCGACCAGCTGCTGGTCACAGCCCTGATGGGCCGCCTCGCCGATGCTGGAGTCCCAGCCGGCACGCCGGTCGTGCTCGCCGCTGCGGGCTCCTCAGATCCGCTGGCATCCGGCCAAGTCGAAGCTCAGGCAAAGCTGCTCGCAGGCGAACTCAATGCCGAGGTACTCCCGGCTTACGCCGCCTCGGGCCAGCCGACCGTGCCCGAGGCCGTCGCCGCCCTGCGGCAGCGCCACGGCGGCCGCGTTGCCGTGGCGAGTTACCTGCTAGCCCAGGGTCACTTCCAGGACAGCCTGGCGAACTCCGGAGCCGACTGGGTCACCGAGCCGCTGGGAGCTCACCCGGCCGTCGCGGCCCTGATCATCGACCGCTATCGCGGAATCCCAGCGTGAGCGCGGGATCGCGCCGCTTCGCGGCGCGATCCCGCCGCCGGCCTGCCGCCGGCCCACCCAAGCTAGGCCGCGAGAGCTAGGCCGCGACCCCGAACAGCGTGTTCACCCGCTCGTCGAACTCGGCGACGACGGCCACCCGGCGATACGGCCGCAGCGCGACCTGCACCTCCCTCACGAACCCGACGCACCGCTCCGAGATCACGTCTTCCGACAAGATCTCCGTCGCCCTCGTCGCGGCATTGACGGCCCGCTCCGGATCACCGCCGCCCGCATACGCGAGCGCGAGCGACGTATGCCGGAACGCCTTCTGCCGGACGAACGACGGATCTTGCAGCCGAAGCGCGGTGCGGAAGTGATTCTGCGCCCGGCTCCAGTCGCCCTGCTGCAGATAGCAACTGCCAATCTGCTCGTTGACGTTGGCTTCGTCCTGCCAGTAGGCCCAGCCGGGCTCAGGCGCCTCGTGCCCGGTGCTACGCAGCGCGTCATAGGCAGCATCAATCGCTGCCCGGCAGGTCTTCTCCTCCCCGACGCCGGAGTAGGCCATCGCCAGCCGCAGGTCGATGATCGCCTGCACGCGAGGGCTGGATCCGGTATAGCGGTGCTTCGCCGCCGCGGCCAGCTTGACGGCGTCGCCGTGCTGCCCGGCGTGCCAGGCCTGGAGCGACATGAAGCCGAGCACGTTCGCCCCGACCGCCCGGTCTCCCGCGGCGTGCGCCGCATGCAGGGCGGCCAGCCAGTATCGCTGCGCCAGCGGGTTCTGGCCCGCGTCGTAGCTCAGCCAGCCGGCGAGCCGCATCAACTCGGCCGCGGCCGCGTTGAGCCTGGTTCCCACGCTTGAGGTGTAACTGCCGTCCCTCAGCAGCTCTACGACGTGGCGCACCTGAGCTCGCACCAGAGCCAGCGTGGCGCCACCGCCCAGCTGGTCGTCCATGCGCCTTAGCTGCGCGGTCTGCTGCTCGATGTTGTCGACAGCCACATCCTTGATCCGCCGGCCCGCCAGCCTGCTGGCGTCGTCGGCCGGTCTGGCGATAAGCCAGTCGAAAGCGGGCGTCGTTAATGCGCCGCCGGTGAGTCCTAGAAAGATTCGACGATCCATTGCTGCGCCATCCATTACTTCGGTGGCCGCAGAGAGGGCACCCGCAGTAGTCCAGGGAAGCACGAGGCCGACGTCGGCTGGCACGCACAGCATGTCCGCGTTGCCCACGCCCCATCCGAGATCCTCGGAACTAACTTCGATCCCCAGCGTGGCGCTGAGCAGGTGCGCTGCCAACGTTGGCCACGGCTGACGGGGTACCGCTCCCCGAAACCATTTGTACGGGGTCTTCTGGTCAATGCGCTGTTTCAGCCCGAGTTCTGACGCCTGCACGTTTAGTCGCTTGGCGAACTGTTCGGGAGACAGGCTGGCGCGCTGCAACAGAGCGCGCAACGGAACCTCGGGGTCGGTCAATGAGGCCTCCATTCCCTTCGCGGTTCGTCTTCACATAGAGCACCTAGAGCACTACGCAGAACTCTAACACTCTCCCCGCCAAACCGATGTTCTATTGCGCGTGCCATCACCACTTCCGACAACCACCGAGTCGGCCAACACCAGCAGCGCTGCCCCGGCCTGTTTCCGGCATGTCCGGCTGCCGGCGTTCCCAGAAGCCGTCAGAGCCGCTCGTCGATGGACGAGAGAAACGCTGGAGGACTGGCAGCTCACAAATCCGACGCGAACGATCGAGCAGCTCGTCAGCGAGCTGCTGACCAACTCGATCGAACACGCGAGGACGACGTCGGTCGGTATCTGCCTGTCCTCGGGGGTTTCAGGGGGTCGTCCCCCTCTGGCCGACACCACCACCGATCAAACAGTGCTGATCGAGGTCAACGATTCCGATGCCGCCCGGCTGCCAACTCGCAAGTCGCCCAGCCTCAACGACACCAGCGGTCGCGGGCTGTTGATCGTGGAAGAACTGAGCGATCGGTGGGGTGTTCAGGTCAGCGATCACGGCAAGACTGTCTGGTGTGAAGTCGCCATTTTGCGAGCCAACTCATGGCCCGGCTGACCGGCACCGGCCGGATCGCCGACGACCTCTACCTGATCGCGCATCATGAGGTCAGCGGGCGGCCATTTCTGCATCCGCGCGCGGTCGGGCTTGGCCTGGCCGGAGCCCTGCTGGCCGAACTCGCCCTTCCCGGTCTAATCCGAGTCTGGCCCGAGGCAGTAGTGGCCACAGGGCGCCGCGTCCCGATCCAGGACGGATTAGTCCGCGTCGTAACCGGCCAGCTCCTGGCCGAGCCTGACCGCCACCCGGCTAAGGACTGGCTCCAGTTCCTGGCGCGCACCGCGACCCGCGACGTCGCCCACCGCCTCGAACGAGCCGGCTACCTGGCCCAGGCCTGGTCGCGTCGACCCTGGCGGGGCGAGCGCTGGGTGCCAGTCGACGCCGACTGCGCGTTCGCGCCGTTCTACCGCGTCCGCGGCGCACTCGACCCGGCCAGGCAGTCGACCGTGATCGGTACGACCGTGGCCGGGCTAGCCGTGGCCTGCGGTCTTGGCTCACGGCTGGCTCAGTTCGGTCCGCCGGGCGCGCTGCGCCACCTAGATGAGTCTGTCCGCCAGCTCAACCCCGACCTGCGCGAGCTGATCGCGCAAAC